>PUMX01000476.1 GCA_003552485.1 Candidatus Hydrogenedentota bacterium | reverse complement strand
GTCTCGGGCAGGTCCAGGCTGCCAGGCCCATGGACCACGCCGCCGAACCATTCCCGGGGATCTTCTTCGTTGAGCCAGTCGTGCACTTCGCCCACCCATTCGGGCGAAAAACCCTGAAGGCTTAGCCAGATCTTGGCGTCGGGATGATGTTGCTGAAGGATCCCCGACAATTCGGCAACAAAGGGCAGCACAAGCTCGGGCGGATTGCTGCCGGGATCGCCACCGGGAAAGAACACCGCGTCGACGCGCGGGCTTGTTCGATACGTCTCCTCGTGTTTCTCCAAAGCTTCCGCCCACAGGTCATCGTCGCTGAGATCGAAGTTGGCGGGAATCCACATCCAGAATTCGAGCCCATACTGCTCGCAAATCTCGCTGATGTTTACGTTCATATCATGCCGGGACATCACATGCACCGGGCTGGCCTCGCCGCCGTAATGAGGGATGTTCTCGATCGCGTTCGCACCGAACAACGCCAACTCACGGATGTATTGCTCATACTGATCCCGGTCCCACGCGGCGTAGGTGTTGCCGCGCGCACGGTAGCCCAACTGATGACCACGTAAGGGATACCGGGGCGCCGTTTCGATATCGATATCCGCGGGCACGTGGAATTCGCCCTCGCTCCAATGGCTTTTCCGCAGCACGTGGCCGATTCCATACAAGACGGCGCGTCCACAGTCTGCTTCGATGTGCAGCCGGGGCCCGGCGGCGGGGTCCAGTGATACGCGAAAACCTTCGGGGTCCATGTCCCCTTCCTCCGCCAGCGTAATGATCACGTATGCGCCCGACTCGGGCGGAACGTCCGCGCGCTCCCAGCGCACGCCCGTGCGTCTTTCGGCCTCTTCAGCCAGTACGCGCGCCGCATTGTCGGCCACGGGCCGAGCATCCTCGATGTCAACGACAATTACGGCGTCGGAAAAATCCAGGCGCCCGTTGGCGTGGGCCGCGCTCGTGAAACCCAACGGGGCAACGATACAAGTCAGCAATAAGAGTAGTTCGAGCGCTCTCTTGATCTTGATAGGCATAATCGCGTTCCTTCGAGTAGTGGTGAAATACCCCACAAAACGGCATACTTCCCCGCCGGATCTCCGGGAATGATTGTTGATATGTTAATCTACGCTTCAGCCTCAACACGAATCAAACGCGCTTGACGGGATTGGGGCATAGTAGCCATCTGCTACAGGGCTATGAGCATGTTGACACTTCGGCGGATAATGGGTAGTTTGAAGCCCATCACATGATGAGCCGCAAACGTAACGGAGGGGAACAACTGATGCGCAACTGTCTGAGAATCTTGCCGCTGGTCCTGTGCGCCGTGTGGTGTTTTGCTGACGAACCGTCAGAATACGTTATCAACACAGACGTTCCCGACGGTTATCCTCATATTGAAACTGTTCGCCAGATAACCGAAGGGCCTAACCACAATTTCTTTGGGTACTACGGCATTCCACCATGGGATGAGTCCGGCCGTTATCTCATCCACATGCAATCCACCTTCAGCGACCGCTTGGTCGAGGCGGACGACCGCGCGAATATCGTGTTGCACGATCTGGAGACCGGTGAATCCGAAGTGGTGGCCGAGACGGCCGCATGGAACTTCCAGCAGGGGTCCATGGTGCATTGGCTTGATGACCTGCCTGGCCGGAAGATCATCTACAACGACCGCGAGAACGGAAACCTCAAGAGCGTCATTCTGGACGTGGAAACGGGTGAACGCCGGACGCTGGACCGTCCCGTCGCCGCCGTGTCGCCGGACGGAACCCAGGCTGCGAGCATCAGCTATGCGCGGCTGCGTATCACCCGGCCCGGCTACGGCTACGCGGGCGTGGACGCCGCCGAGGATGATCATCCGCATCCCGATGACGACGGACTCTATATTGTGGACCTGGAGACGGGAGAATCAGAACTGATTGTGTCGCTCGAGGACGCGTTCAACGTAGAACCCGTGCCGGAGGGAAGCGAGGACAACCTGCTCTGGTTCAACCATGTGCTGTTTAGCCGCGACGGCGGGCGCATATTTTTCATGGCGCGCATTCATGACGTAGATGACCGCCGCCAGACCGCCGGGCTCACGGTAGGCCCGGACGGCAGCGATCTCCGCTGCGTGCTGCCATATTCGTGGGGCGCATCGCACTATGACTGGCTGGACGGCGAGCGCATGGTCGTCACCTCGCGGTACCAGGCCGAAACGCCGTGGCTGCACGTGTTTTTCACGGACGGCGAAGACGACCACCGGCCTATTGCGCCCGACGAACTCAGGCGCGACGGCCACTGCCATTTCTCGCCTGACGGAGAGTGGATGATTACCGACACATACCCCGTTGGCGAGGAGCGCATGCAGCATCTCTATCTGGTGCGTATGGATGAGGAGGAAGAGGTCGCCGAGCTGGGGCGGTTCCATCAACCCCCGGAATTCACGGGCGTCTATCGTTGCGACTTGCATCCCCGTTGGAGCCGGGACGGCCAGTCCATCTGCATCGACTCGACCCACGATGGCTCGCGGCAAGTCTACATCCTTGACCTCGCCTTTCCGGCTGAGGAGGAGTAGTGGTTGGCGATATAGATACCTGAAGCCAATACAGCAGGCCCGTTCGCCGGGATGCGGCGGACGGGCCTGCTGCTGTTTTAGGCTGAGCTATTGCTACTGGGGCGTTTTCACGGACCGGCTGCGCCAGCTTCGGCCTCTGCGAGCTGTTGCTCCAGTTGGGCAATCTGATCTTGTTTGGCTTGCAATTGTTCTTCGAGGTGTTGCTGAGTCTGCGTGGCTTGCTCCAGTTGGCTCTGGGCAGCATGCAATGCTTGCTCTGTCTGGTGTTGCGCCAGCGCATGTTCAAGCTGATCCTGACGTCTTGTGATTCGAAGCGTGTTCGTCTGAAGCTGATGCTCGAGATCAGTCCGCGTTTGCTGAATCTGCTGTGTTAACTGCTGCTGCGCTTGGGAGCCCTGCTCCCGCAAGGCTTGCAATTCGGCGCCCTGTTCGGCCAATTGCGCCTCGAGGTGTTGCGTTTGCTGCCGCCGCTCCTCATTGGCGTGATGTAGAGCGGCCTCTTGTTCGGCCAGACGCGCCTCGAGCGCTTCCGCTCGCTCTTCCAGCGCAGGATTGCCGGGGGGCGCCTCCTGTTCCGCGTTGACCGCATTGTGTCCGACAAAAGCGCCGCCTAGCGCTACGGCGGCAACGGCCGGCGCACACCATATCCATCGCGTCCCTATACGCATAGTCAAACCTCCTTGACCGTTCGGACCAAGACAGCAAAGCCCCCAGCAAGGGCGAATTACTCCCCGGCCCTCCCACTTTCGTATTTCGACTACGTTCATCAACACCTAGTTTCACGCTGAATCGGTTGCTCGCCGCCTGATGCCGGCTTGCGCCATATGGGCGCTTCTCTGTGTTACCCTCGCAACTGGGCATTGCCCCGAAACCCCACATGAAACATAACGCCTTTTTGCGTTTGCAAGGCCATGCCTGTAATGATTAGCGAGTTGATAAGAGATGGTTCACGGCTGGTTGAGGCGGTCGTCTTCAATTTTCCCTCATCGGGAGCCGCCCAAAAATACAGGAAGGAGCACGGGCATTATGAATCACCTTCGATATGGCGAGGGAAGGCCTCAGCAATCTCGTTTGGCGCCCTTTTGGGGCATGCTGACCGCGTTCGCCTTTGTGGCGGTGCTGGGCGCGGGTTTTGCCGGCGCTACCGAATTCGAGGATGAGGATCTCGACTGGGAGTACGTCGAGCCGGAAACGGAATTCAGCTTCCGGGTTGAACGATTCGACGCCAATCCCATCATCCATCGCGAAATGCATGGATTGGTTGGCGAAGAGCGCAACAACATCAATGGACCCTCACTGATTCAAGCGCCCGAGTGGATCGAAGACCCGCTTGGCGAGTATTACCTCTACTTCGCTCATCATCACGGCGAGCATATCTACCTGGCTTACGCGGATTGCCTGAAAGGGCCGTGGGTGCTTCATCAACCCGGCGTGCTGCCGGTGGAAGAAACCCCCGGCTATGAAGGACGGCCCAGAGACCATGTGGCGAGTCCCGATGTTCATGTGGATCATGAGGAACAGCGCATCCGGATGTATTACCACCAGCCGACGCCTGAAGACGGTCCGCGCGGGCAAGGAACGTATGTCGCGGTTTCCGAGGATGGATTGAACTTCGAGGCGCTGGACGAGTACCTGGGGCTGTTTTACTTCCGTGTGTTCGAGCATGATGACGGATGGCATTATGCGCTCGCCAAGTATTTCAACGATGGCGGCATCATGTACCGTTCGCGCGATGGCCTCACCAACTTCGAGGAGGGGCCGCGCATCATTCCCCGCATTCGCCACAAGGCGCTTTGGCGTCATGATGGCCATCTCTACGTGTTCTTCTCGCGGGGTTACGACGAACCGGAACATCTCATGGTTTCGCGAGTCGAGAACCTCGAGGATGACTGGGAAGAATGGCGTTTCACCGAGCCGCAAACGGTTCTCAAACCCGAAAAAGACTTCGAAGGCGTGGACGAACCCATCGAGCAATCGACCTGGGGCGCCACGTATGACTTCGTGCATCAGCTCCGCGACCCGGCCATTTACGAAGAGGACGGCCGAGTCTTCCTTCTCTATTCCGCGGCGGGCGAATGGTCGATCGCCATTGCGGAGATCTTTCTGGAAGAAGAGTAAGCCGGGCTTGGAACAGCTATCGAGTGGCATCCGCGGTCTGCGCTCAGTCTTAACGGCTGGGTGGCTCCGCCGCGCTGGAGTATACGCCCGCCGAACAACTATGGCGGCGAACGAGAAAGGCGGCTATTGATGCGAATTAAATTAGACATGCTGCGCCCTGTCGCAATGCGATGTTGCGTAGCCCTACTACTTGCAGGCGGCTTGGGGATGGGCGGATACGCCACGGCCGAAGCTACGAACTATGAACCGGTCATTCACGTCAATGGACGCGACATACAGACGGTCCTCGATGAAGCGCCGCCTTACGCCACCGTAATCTGTGACAGCGAAGAACGGGTGATTGGCGAGGACGAAACCATCGTTATCGAGAAACCCGTCAAGTTGTTGAACCTGCATGCACGGCTCGCCGACGACGTAGGGGGAACAGAGATCCTCGTGGTGAGAGCCAAGGACGTCGTAGTTAAGGACTTCCGGCTTCACGGCAACTATGACACCGTAGGCCAAGAGCAACGGGCCACCTTGCTTCTTGTCGGCGAAGACAACTTTCGCGTCGAGAATGGTTACGTCACCAACGCCACGCGCCATGGCGTCGAAGTGAGAGCCGCGTTGAAGGGGGAAGACATCTACGATGGCGTCATCCGCAACATTGTGAGCCGCGACATTCAACGCGACACGATCTCGATCAATGGACACGGGCGCGAGGGCATTTACAACCGCAATATCCTCGTGGAGAACATCTGGGGTTACAATAACGCCTATCGTGGTCCGGTCGAAGTAGTGGACGGCAACTATAACATCACCGTGCGCAACGTCTTCGGCGATGGCTGTCTCTACGGCGTCGAGGTCCACGATCACCGTGGCGGCGAAGGCGAATCCCAGGCGGACATCCTCGTCGAGGGCGTGTATGTAACCAACAGCCATCAGGCGGTGTCGAGTCATCAGGGTGACTATCACCACATCAATCTGACCATCCGCGATGTTTCCGGCGACAACTGGTGGATACACCCGGATTTTCCGCACCGGCGGGCGCGGGTCGACGTGATGTACTTCGACAATGTGCTGCTCGAGAATATTCGTATCAACAACAACACCGACATTGGCGGCATCTCCGTGCGTCAAAGCAAGGGGACGATCCTGCGCAACGTGTTCGTGCACAACCACGAAGGCGTGGTGCGGCACGAAGACATCGGCGATGAGACGGCCGGGGATCTGCTGGCGCCCATATTTGACGGCGAGACCATGCCCGCCATCGAGTTGGTTGATTGCAGCGATGTGATTGTCGACGGCGTGGTGATCCGCGGCGGCAATCCAAACGCGGCCCGGCTTGAATACCGGCTCACGGGTGAATGGGGCAATCATCGCAACGTGCAGATCCACAACGTCTCGTCTCCCGATGCGGAGCCCGCTGGGGTTACGCTCGCCCGCAAAAGCGGAAATGTAACGCTGGAAAACTATATGATTACCAGTAATCTGTCGCGGGTTCTCGATGAGATTGAAGGAACTGGCGGCCAAATCAGCGACAATCTGGAGTAAGCCCCGCATATCCGGTAACGGGAAAGGGAACACGGCATGACAAGCGAGCCAAGAGATGCGT
>PUMX01000234.1 GCA_003552485.1 Candidatus Hydrogenedentota bacterium | reverse complement strand
CCTTCCGCTTCGTCCGGATCTGGCGCTTCAAGGACCTCAGCTGGATCCCGGAACTCCATTTCCATGCGGCCCGGCTCTTCAAGGACTTCGGCTGGATCCCGAAACTCCAGTTCCATGTCGGCCGGCGCTTCGAGATCGGGCGCGTCCGCATCCTCGGCCGCCGCAATGATCAACTCCTCCGGCACGCCCGTCTCGTCAGGCGCGGGCCATTCAATGTCGTCGTCCCAATCGGGGATTTCCAGCTCTTCCGGTTCAGGCGGACGCGGAATGATGTGCGGGGCGGTCTCCGGATCGCCTTCAAACACTTCGAGGAACTCTTTGGGTCCCAACACCGCGTACGTTCGCGGCGTGTTGTCGCGAGCGCTCAATGTGCGAAAAGCCTCCAAGTGTTCCTGCGCTTCAAGAGCATGCCAATCGCCGCCATGTTCGTCAAAGGCCCACACTTGCAAGTATGGCAGATGTTCTGCGCGGCAGATGCTCTCGGGAATGTAGATATCCAGATCCACAGCGACGCCCGCCTCCGGCCGGGCCGCTTCCACTTCGGTAAACATAGTAAAAGCAGCATACCCATCGGGCAACGGCGCGGGGGCCTGCTGGTGGGTGATCAGACGCGCTTCCTGCGGAATCTCGCTTCGAAGGGTTACCTGCGCTTCCTTACCACGAGGCCGCAGGCTGAGTTGACGGCCGTAAGCAGATTGCGCGGCGCGTTGCACCTCATCATGGTGGAATTGCGTGACCTTGAATCGGCGCTCCGTCATGAGCTCCACCTGATCGGCGTAATGCGGCGACTCCGGGTTTTGCGACACGCCAAACGGCAACATGCTGACGGCGCGGGGCCGATCCCCAAACTGCACAGCCATGGCGAACCCGTACCCCTTGGACACCGAGCGTTGGCCGTTGTTGAATTCACGCGAGTCGTTCATAAACACCGGTTCGCCGGCGGAGGCGCCGGCGAGCGGGGCTTGCTCTTCGCCCCGTTGCAACCGGTTCACTTCGCCCCACGGCACCGTCAAGGTTTGATAATGGTTGCGCAGGTTCTTCGCGGCTTCCGCTGCAGCCCGAAGCGAAAGCGCTTGCATCTCAGGAATGTCTTCGCGAATCGCAGCGTATAGCTGTTGTTGCGATCGCGCCGAGGGCGGCGCCATCGCGAGCACGGCGTTCCACCAAGTGTGGAAGAACGTCATGCCGGTACTGCGCGGATCGGCTACATAGTTCCAATTGCGCAGCAGCTCGAGACCAGCGGGCAGGTCCGGGTGCAGCGAACCGACGAGATCGGGCCGCTCGTCCGCCGCGTTCAACAGATGGGGCACCGCGTCCAGCGCAAACGGTGTAAGCGTATCGTAGAGCATGGACTGCATGTCTTGGAACGAGCGGCCGCCGCGGCCGAGGAGACTACGCACCCGCTGCGCGCGATAGCTGTCATGGTCGCGCACCAGCCAATGCGGCCAATCATCGGGATCAAGGCCAGAACGCTCGGTGACCCGCCACGGCGGGCCGCCCGAAGCTTGAATGTAGCCGGACGCGGGGTTGGTAACCGAGGGCAACGCGCTCACAGGCACAATGGGTCCCCAGACAAACCGGGAATCGGTCGCCGAAACAGGCGCATGCCAATTCACCACTTGCTGTCTAGGATTATCGTTGGACTGCTGTCCGTCACTTTGCGCCATCTGTATCGGAGCGGGCGTGTATTTCGTGCCGACTTTGGCGTTATAGAGATAGAAAATGTTGCCCATGCGATCCGCGTACACCACATGAAAGCACGGAAGCTGCTGCATCGCAAGGGCATCCTGGAACTCACCAAGGTTGCGCGCGCGCGCCATCTCGACCAACTGGCGCAGCCCGCCGAAATCCCGGTACCCCCCCACTTTGTATGACACCTCGCGGCCCCTGTGTCTGCCGATGAACGGGCCGCGCGGCGTATCCTCACGCTCGACGTAGCGGCGCGCCAAGCCCGATCCGGTGCGCACATAATACGGCTGCGCATTGGCCATGCGCTTGATCCGGTGCAGGCTTTCAAAATCGATGGCGGGCGCGGGCATCAGAGACGCCGGATCGTGTGCTACATGAAACCCGCGCTCGAGGTACATGTCGGCGAAGTCGGGTTTGTTCGGCGCAAGCGCCCAGCCCAGGACCTCGTTGTGACCTTGAAGAATGACCGGCAGCCCGAAAATGGTTGCGCCCGAAATGTTCATGTCTTGTGTGACCAGATGGGCCTCATACCACTGAAAAGGACCGGTATAGTCCGCGTGAGGGTTGATAGCCAGCATAGCTTCGCCTGTAGCCGACAGAGCAGGGCTCACAGCCCATGCGTTGGCCGAAGGCATGGCGGGCGGGCGGCTATATGCATCCGGCAGATCGAACGGCGCCATGCTCATGAGAAACGCGTGGAATAGCGCCAGGATGTCCGCTGGGCGAACGCCCTCGGCCCATTCCGGGGCTTTGTGGGCGTGCTCGACAAGCCAGGTATTCACACCGATTGCGAACCCCTCGCAGAGGTCGCGCGTCACGGGATCGGCTTGGGCAAGGGCCTCCTCGGCCAAGCCGGCGTGGTTCATCCGAATGCTGAACTCGTCGGACGGCGCGAAGGCTTCGCCCAGCACTTCGGCGGCGCGTCCATTAGCAACCCTATACGCCAGCAACATGCCTTCGAGGTGGTCTTCCGCCTGCGCGTATCCGAAGGCGAACGCCATGGCCCGGGGGTTATCCCCGTAGATGTGTGGCGTTCCCCAGCCGTCACGGTACAGGGTGGCTTGCGTCCAGAGCTGATACGGATCAGCGGGGTCGTGCCCCCACGCTGATACGGCCACAACTGCAAATAATAGAGCAGAGAACGTGCGCATTGACCGCGAAACTCCCCAGATATGATTTGATAACTGTGCAATGCTCCAACATTTAGGGGCGCATTAGTCTACCATGCGTTCAACGCCTCTCCAAACAAAGCATAGAGGAGATCGCCCCCGCCTCTACTCTCCGAGGCGGGGGCGATCTCCCCTTGATGTGTCTGGCTATGTCTGAGCGGCCGCAGGGTTACTTCAGAAGGCGCAGGTTCACGGGATAACGGTACAGCTCACCGCGATTCGCGGCCACGGCGCCCATGATCACCAAGACAATGACGGCGACGATTAGAAGCAGGCTAACCGGAATGGTGATCAACCCCACAACGGGGATGAAGCCAAGGATTCCTAAGGCTACAGCCACGATTGTCACACTAATTTGGAAGTTCACCGACTCTTTGCCTTGGTCGTCGATGAACGGATGGTCTCGACGCTTGATCAGCCAAATGATCAGCGGGCCAATCAGATTCGCAAACGGGATGCACGTGATAAACGCGAACGCCGCTAAGTGACAGATCATCGCCCACATCTTCGCGTCTTTATTCGGCGCTTCAAGATTCTGTTCCTCCGGCGCCATTTCCATGCCAGGGTGTTCAGTCATTGTTTCTCCCTCCAATCCGTCATCCGAATATCTCTACGGCTTCACAGGTTGCTCGATGCAATGCCCCATGCCTTTCAATCCCCTCTTGGGGAGATGTGCGCATAGTTTGCACGCTTGGCGCTAGGTAGTCAAGTGCTTTTGCGCCCCAATCCGGGTAAGCCGTAGATTGAACAAACAGAACCACCTGGCTGCTAAGGCAAACCAAGAGCTTCCACATGGGGAGCGGCATACTACGCGGAATAGCGTTGCCCAGTTACCTCGTTTTTGCTATGACGGCGTGCTGATAACCAACAGAAATCCGGAATTTTCTTTGAGTACACCATCAAGCGGAAAACTCTCGTCACCAACCTCTACCGGAATTTGATTAGTCAGATAATTGTTCAACCAAGGGCGACCAATTCACTAAACAAGAAGCGTACCTACCACTAAGGTGGCTGAACCATGTCAAAAATCCTTGCAGGAGTCGCGATACTGTTTGCTCTCGTGCTGATTGTTCCTCCGTTGATTTCCGCGTTGCGTGATAACGAGCCAGCGGCTGAGCCGGCCGAGGAAGCCGTTGCGCCAGAGGAGCCAAGCATTCCCAGTCCCGAAGAAGCACCGCCACTATGGGACGCGCAACGCTTGGCCGGCACGGCGTGGCGGCTGGATTTTTCCCAACACCCCGACGAAGAGCTGCAAGCCATGGAGAACATCCAGCACATTGAATTTCACTTCACGGCGCCAGGACAGGTACGCATGGAAATGGGGCGGGACGAGGAAGACGGCGAGAATCCCATGCCCATGTGGATGAAAACGCTGACGTCCGCCGAGGGCAGCTATGAGGTCAATGGCCCTCAAATGGATTTGCGTTTGCGCACGCAGATGGGTTGGTCCGAAGAAACCATCGACGTCCGTGGCGAAGACCTATATTTCAGCGGTGTGAGCATGACCCGGATCAACTGACGCCCGATTGGCGGATAACAGACGCGCGGCTTGCCCGAGCTACGCCCGGATGGTGTTCTCGTACTCTGGAAAGTAGCGGCCAATGACGGGCAGGTCGAAAGCGCCAAGAATGCTGGTATTGGGTTCACGCTCTAACAGAAAGTCGAACGATCTCTTGACCAATTTCTCCTTGCTTTCTCGCCCGCCGGTGAGCTTTTGATGGTACTCGTCCGACACCGTCACTTTGTGTTTGGTGGTCCTTGCGCCGCTCACCGTTACGCTAAACGTATTCTCATCGATCTTCTGCACTTCTACGGCCATAATCACTCTCCTCGCGCTGTACTTCGCACCCAATCCGCTTAGTACGCTATAGAATTCCGTACGCCTCAGCGAACAGTTTATGGGCCGCGCCGGAACGTTCACAGAATTCACTAACAACAAGCGTACGGGGCAGCGTCGTGCATTTCAAATTCAGCGCGACCCCCTTCAGCTTTTGCAAAGATTCATTGAAAAGCCCCTTCCGCGCGCTTCCTGGCGCGGTCGGCCAGTCCAAGCAGAAGGGGCCGGCATCGGGGCGCCGCCTTCCATGCGAACCATGCCGTGCCGACAGGATGCCGACGCCGTGGGTTCACTCAACCGGTGAGTGAATGGATCGGCGAGCTATGACGGCCCGCGACAGGCTCTTACAGGGACAGGCATGCCCTTAACCGGGGGTTCAACAGGCTGCAATTCCTCTTGAAGACATCTAGTGATATATGTTAATCTTCATTTTAAGCTTGTGTGTTTTGGGAAAGAGTGGGTGAAAACCCACTCTTTTTTGATTACCTGTAATCGAGGTTGCCAGTGAACGGCCGGGACGTAGCCAATAGTGTTTGGGGGCTTATCGAGCCTCACCTGCGCGAGCAAGGCTTCGAGCTCGTGGAAGTCGAGTACGTCCAACAAGGCGGCAGATGGTCGCTCCGGGTGTTTATTGACCACCCCGGCGGCATTACGCTGGACCATTGTCAAGCGGCGTCTCAGATGCTAAGCCCGCTGCTTGACACGGAACGGGCCGTCGAGGGCAGCTATGTCCTCGAGGTGTCGTCGCCCGGTTTTGATCGCCCGGTCCGCAAACCCGAGGATTTTGCGCGTTTCACAGGCGAACGCGTCAAACTGAAAACTTACGCGCCCGTCGAGGGACGTAAGCGATTCACGGGTTCGCTACGCGGGTTTCACGACGGGTTAATCGTTATCGAATGTGACGGCGCCACGTACAGTATACACATCGAGAATCTGCACAAGGCCAACCTGGACCGTTGAAAGCAGGTTGGGTAACCGGGTAAACGGCAGGAACCTCCGGAGAAATGCAGCCGTGTAAAGGGTAGGACACACGAAGGATAAGGTGGGACCACCCAAGACGCAATCCCGGGGTATCCGGCCAATAGACCCATTTGAGGAGCCTAAGGTGGACGTGAATTTGCGGGTGGTCCTGCAACAGCTTCAGGCCGAAAAGAGCATCGACCGGGACACGCTTTTGGAAGCCGTTCGGAGCGCCATAGAGAGCGCCGCGAAAAAGAGCCTCCCCTTGGGCGCCAACGTCACCGTCGATGTGGATCCCAAGACCCTTGAGTTCAAGGTTTTCGAAATTCGCACGGTCGTTGAGGAAATCAAGGATCCTGCGCGTGATATTCTATTGGCTGACGCCAAGGATCTGAATCCTGAAGCGACTGTTGGCGCTCGTCTTAAGGTGCCGACCCATCCCAAGGATTTTGGACGCATCGCCGCTCAGACCGCCCGGCAGGTCATCATCCAGAAACTGAAAGACGCCGAGCGGGATCAAGTATTTGACGAATTCCATCAGCGTCAGGGAGAATTGGTAACTGGCGAGGTGAAACGCCTCAGCCATGGCAACATTATTGTGTCGAT
>PUMX01000074.1 GCA_003552485.1 Candidatus Hydrogenedentota bacterium | reverse complement strand
GCAGGCGAGAAGCCGCATTGGGCCGGGAATGGGTGGATTGATTACACGAGTTCGCTGGCCGGGACCTACCTGGCCAGCGCACTTATTCAACTAAACAATAGATTCCATCGGAGCAAAGCGAAAACGCTTCCTTTCGCTTTGCGAGGGGTAGAGTGACGCCCCGGATATGGGGCAATTCTTTTGCCAAAGGTGCGGGGCCGGGGAAAAGGAGGAAGCGTCATGGACAACGGTAGCGCGGGGTAATGGCGGAGAACACTCCTCATCAGGCCCACAGTGAACGGGCCCTCATGGCCGTGTTAATGCTGCTACCCGTATTGCTGATTCTCACGGGCTTAGCGGTAGGATTGGCGTCGGAATCGCCCAAGGACATGTGGGCTGGACTTGGCCGCATCCTGACTTCCCCCAGCTTGCTGCTTACAGACTACCTGGCTGTAGGCGGGCTCGCGGCCACGCTTGTTAACGCTGGCGCGTGCGGACTCATCGCATGCTGCATAATGATCGTGCTGCGGATCGAAGTCAGTGGTCCATTCATCGCCGCCGTATATACAGTCATCGGCTTCGCCTTCTTTGGCAAGAATGTGCTCAACATCTGGCCGATCTTCATTGGGGTCATGCTGTATGCACGGGCGCAGGGCACGCCGATTAGGAATTACGCGCTCGTGGCCCTGTTCGGCACGACGCTGGCCCCCCTTATCAGCTTCTTGATATTCGGATCGTGGTTGAGCCCAGCGTTCGCCGCGCCGCTTGGCGTCGCTATCGGCATCGGCGGCGGGTTTATCCTTCCGCCTTTGGCGTCTCATATGCTTAACTTCCACGATGGATACAACATCTACAACATTGGATTCACCGGCGGCATAATCGGCTCGTTTTTCATCGCCATTCTACGCAGTTTCGGCTTTGACGTGCAGCCGGAACGTATCCTGACGGGGGAATACAGCACCTTCCTCAATGTGTATTTTGCGGTGTTTTTCATCCTGCTCATAGGCATCGGACTCTGGGCGGGACAGCGTGAGAAGATCACCCTGCGTTCAGCGCTCAAGAGAATGTACCGGACTTCGGGCCGACTCGTCAGCGATTTCACGTCCATTGGCAACCATGCCGCGGTTTTTGTGAACATGGGCGTTATGGGATTGGTCGCTGTGGGGTTTACCGCGTTGCTTGGCGGCAATCTCAACGGGCCCATCCTCGGCGGGGTGCTGACCGTAGTAGGTTTTTCTGCCTTCGGCAAGCATGTGCGCAACTGCACACCAATCCTTGTCGGCGTCTTTCTGGGTTCATTATTCAAGACTTGGTCCGGCGACGAAACGGAATTGATTATCAGCGCGTTATTCGGCACTACCCTCGCGCCTATTGCGGGTCATTATGGACGCGTGGCTGGCGTGATTGCGGGATTCTGTCATCTATCCGTGGTCATGAACGTCGGGTACTTACACGGAGGCGTGAATCTCTATAACAACGGATTCGCCGGCGGATTTGTCGCGGCGTTTCTCGCCCCCATCATTGATGCTTTCAGGCCGAAGCGCATTAGGAAGACTCGGAGGTAGGCGCACTCATGGAACACGAAATCAAGAAAGTAGCGAAGATGATAGACGAAATCGTCACGTATTTTCTCTACACCCTCGAGTGCCCGCGATTCGATTTGAACTACACCCGCGGCGAAGACGCATTTCGCCTCGATTTCTCCTTTCACGGACTGGATACTGCTGCGGAAACCATCGAGGAGATCCGCGAAAATCTTTCACGTCCGCGTCAGCCTGAACTCGAGGATTACTACTGGCAATTGGCCGGCGAAACCCAGGACGACCACGAACTCGCGCTGGTGTCTATGATGACGGACGACGTACAGTTGGATTACTCCGGCGACACATTGCGGTTGCGCGTGCAAAGAAACCGCTAGCGATCCCGCTCCAACGCCCCCCCCGAGACAAGCAAACGCGACTTTGAAGTCGTGGTTTGAGAGAGTGTGTCCCCCAGAGACCGGGACCAACCAACCCGTTGTGCGAAGGCTTACTCCTCCACTCCGCTAACGCGGCTCCATGAGCGCTCGCCACGTGGTCTGAATGATCCCTTCTTTCTCGATGATTTCACGCGGTTCACACAGGCGTACGCGCCGGTTGACGGTGATGCGATCACGGGCGAGAGTATGGCGGCGGACCCGCCCCGCGCCCACAACGGTGGCAAGAGCTGTACGCTTCCCGTGGTTTTGCAGTAAAATTAGGGTATGAAGACAAAGCGGCGCCAAAGTCGGCGCCATGGTACGCTGAAACGGGACCGTTGGGATCGGTTTGATCTCAAACAAGTGCGGAGGTAGCTATTCGCGTAACCGGCAACACCACTGGATTGAAGCCCTCGTCGCTACGGCGGCTTGAACGGCTCGCCAACCGGCGCAGCAAGTCAGAAGCGATTGTCTCTCCGGAACTGGCGCGGGCCTTGACCGAAGTCTCGGCGGAAATCGAACGTCAAGTCGGGGTGCTAATAGACCGGCGCGGCCATATTCGATTTGTGATGACGGGCGACGCGCGGTCAGTGTTCTTGCCCGATCTCTCGGATCACCGGCGCGGACGCGACCGCCTATGCGGGTTGCGGCTGGTGCACACACATCTCGCCGGCGAACCTCTGAACGAAGACGACCTGACCGACTTGGCGCTGCTACGCCTGGACTTGGTGGCGGCGGTGGAAGTAGCCGAGGGAGGTCTACCCGGAATCGTGCGCGCCGCGCATCTTCGGCCCGGCGGAACGGAGGACGAACCCTACGAGATGCTTCCCCCTGCAAGGGTTCACGATCTGCCCCAGGATTTCCCGGAGATGATTCAGGCGCTCGAAGCGGAATTCGGCCGCTACCGCCGCGCGTTGGCCGCCGCCGACGGGCCCGACCGCGCGATTCTTGCGCACATCAGCACGCAGCCCGCAACGCGAGCGCAGGATTCCATCGACGAACTATCGGAGCTTGCGCGCAGCGCGGGAATAACCGTAGTCGATCAGCTCACCCAGCGCAGGCCCGTGGATTCCCGTTACGTGATGGGAAAGGGCAAATTAAAGCAAACTATCATCCGCGCCATGCAACTCGGCGCGGAGGCGCTCGTGTTTGACATGGACCTGAGTCCGTCCCAGATACAACACTTGGCGAATTACACGGATTTGAAAATACTGGATCGCACCCAGGTAATTCTTGACATCTTCGCTCAACACGCGCAAACCCGCGAGGGCAAACTGCAAGTCGAACTCGCTCAGCTTCGTTATATGCAGCCCCGCCTCAGCGAAAAACACACCGCCTTAAGCAGGCTCACGGGTGGGATCGGCGGCCGGGGCCCTGGTGAGACCAAACTCGAGATCGACCGGCGGCGGGTTAAAGACCGGATTGCGCTGTTGGAGCGGGAGATAGAGAAGCTTGGCAACCGACGCGAGCTCAGACGGCGGCGCCGCACTCAGAAGGATTTGCCGATCGTCTCGATTGTAGGTTATACCAATGCGGGTAAGTCGACGCTGTTGAATAACCTTACGTCGAGTTCCGTCGCGGTGGAGAACGCCCTGTTCGCAACATTAAACCCTGTCTCGCGCCGACTGCGGTTCCCGGAAGAGCGGGAGATTATTCTCACGGATACCGTGGGCTTCATCCGCGACCTTCCCAAGGATCTCATGGCGGCGTTTCGGACCACCCTTGAAGAGTTGGACCAGGCCGACCTGCTCATTCACGTGTTAGACGCGTCGAGCCCACAGGTCGAGGAGCAATACGAGACCGTCAGACAGGTTCTCATCGAGTTGGACTTGCACAGAAAGCCCGTGTTGCACATATTGAATAAGGCCGATGCCGCGGATCCCGAGGTGTTGCGCGGGTTGACCCGACACTACCAGGGCGTGCCCATTTGCGCACTGGACACGGATAGCTTCGGCCCGCTGCTTGAAGCCATGAAACAAACGCTTTGGCAAGAAAGTTATATCGCTGCGCAGGCGCATTAACCAGCGGCGCGTTCATCACGTAATCACATTGAAAGGATGGTTGCCCAAGATGACCCCTGACCCGCTTCACCAGAACGCTGTGCAACTCAACCATGGGTGGCGCAGATGCGGGGCCGCCATTTGCGTGCTGGCGGTGTTCAGCGTTCAAGCGTGGGCCTCCACTGCAGCGGTAGACGAGAAGCTCGAAGCGCTTCAAGAGGCGCAAGCAGCTTTTTTCGCGGCTCAACAAGAGGGGGACTTTGAGGCGGCCGCGGAACACGGCGCTACAATTCGCGAGAACCTCACGGAAGCGCGCGCCTTGCTGGAACAAGCCAACGCCGCCAGATCCCGTGACGCAGAGACTCTCATGCAATACGCCACCGTACTCGCTTTTCAAGACCAGTCCGATCTCGCGGCGGAAGCCTTGAAGCGCTTGACAGCGTTGCATACGGACCACGTCGACGGTTGGCTCGGCTTGGGCGAGGCGCTCTCTGAGTTGGGACCGGGAAGATGGGCGGAGGCGGTAGACGCCTACCAGCAATGCCTGGAGCTGGACCCCGCGCCGGACAAAGCGATCCACGCTTGGGCGGGGTTGGGCGGTATCTACCTGCAAAGCGGTATGGCGCAATTGGCGAGGGAGGCCTATCAACGAGGGTTGGAGATCGAAGGGGACGATATCCGTATCGAGGCCGGTCTGGCGGCCGTGGACGTGTGGGAAGGCAACCTGCTCGAGGCCACTGAACGCATCGATGCGCTCGAGTTCATACCCCCAACGGAATCCCAACTGCTGGAACAAGCCGTCGACAGGCTCAAGATGGCCCGGTTTCCTTTGCCGCATGACGCGGACGCCCACGCCAGTTACGCCCGAATGTTGTTCCGCGTGGGCCGAATCCACCAATGTCTGCTCCCGCTGCGCCGTTCGCTCCAACTCGACGCGGAGGACCACGCCCAGTGGAACTTCCTCGGCTCGGTGCTCGTAAGCATCGGTCAAATAGAAGAAGCTGTCGAGGCTTTCGAACACTCACTCTCTATCAACGCCGAGCAGCCTCGCACGCAAGAGATACTGGAAATGCTTCAAGAAGCCGATCCCGGCCAGCCAATCGAACCTCCCGAAGCGCTGCCCGACATGCCGGAAACCGCGCCCTTAACGCCTGCAGACCCCATAGGGACGCCACCCTCTTGATGCGCCGATGGCGAGGCGCTAGCACCCTTGGCGCTCGGCGGTAAAGGCGGATCCCTGCGTCGATGCAACAGCGCCTCCATCAAACAAAGCAAGCCCAACTTGCGGCCTGGTCTTCGAATGGATGTATCCAGCGCGCCGACTTTCCGGCGGCCGGCGCCCTTCAAGCGGTCCAGACATGTCAATTGTCTGGCGCTTGGGCTCGAATTCCTTCTTGACACACGCCTCCACTGCGCCTATAATCAATTAATCCTGCATAATTAAGTTAACCATAGTTTCCCGCTGGACGGAGCTCTGCAATAATGCACGAACCTAACCATCGCCCCCAGAGTGAATGGGCGTTCAAAGGCTACCGGCTTTGCGCGCAACGCTGGATGAACTCAGCGACGGCCGTGTTGCTGGGAATCCTGCTGTGCGCGGCGGTCTTGACCGGCTGCAGCCAGCACGCCTCTTCTGGTGAGGACGCCGGCGACGAAGGACGGATTCGCGTGACGGCGACCACAGGGATGGTGGCCGACACCGCCAGAAACGTGGGGGGCGATCATGTCGCCGTGACCGGCCTCATGGGGCCCGGCGTCGATCCGCACATGTACCGTCCAACTCAGCGCACGCTGCAGAAACTCGAAGAAGCGGACCTCATCCTGTACAACGGGCTAATGCTTGAGGGCCGCATGAGTCAAGTGCTCGAGCGCATGGGACGGCGGCGCCCCATGGTCGCGGTGGCGGAGGCGGTTCCACGGGAACACTTGATGCAGCCAGCGGAATATGAAGGCGCCTACGATCCCCATGTATGGTTTGACGTCTCGTTGTGGATGTACGCGGTTGAGGCGATTCGGGATGCGCTCATCGAGGCGGATCCGGATAATGAGCCGGAGTACCGCGCAAACACCAACACGTATCTGGCCGAACTCGAGGAGTTGGACACTTACGTCCGCGAGCAGATCGCGACGATCCCGGAGGAACAACGCGTTCTTGTCACGGCTCATGACGCCTTTGGCTACTTTGGACGGGCCTACGACATCGAGGTCATGGCATTGCAGGGAATCAGCACGGCTGCGGAGTTCGGGCTGCAGGACATCACCCAGCTGTCCCGCGAGATCGCGCGCCGCGGCATCAAAGCGGTATTCATTGAATCCACCATCGCGCCGCGTTC
>PUMX01000466.1 GCA_003552485.1 Candidatus Hydrogenedentota bacterium | reverse complement strand
GTTGAGCCGCATCATCTGGGGAAGCCGTATCAGCATGAGCATCGGATTCATCGCGGTGGGCATCTCCGCGGCCATCGGTATCGTAATTGGCGCGCTGGCCGGCTACTACGCGGGCATCGTAGACAGCATCGCCCAACGGCTCATCGAAATCGTCATGTGCTTTCCGGTATTGGTGCTGATCCTCGCGCTGCTGGCGTTCATGCCCCGGCAAAGCATCTACATCATCATGGTGGTGCTGGGCGTTATCGGCTGGACGGGCATCGCGCGCTTGGTGCGCGGCGAGTTTCTCAAGCTGCGGGAGAGCGACTTCACCATCGCCGCGCGCGCCACTGGCGTCAGCGATGCGCGGATCATGTTCCGGCATATGCTGCCCAACGCATTGTCGCCCGTGCTGGTGGCCGCGACTTTCGGCATCGCCGGCGCCATTCTCATGGAATCGGCATTGAGTTTCCTCGGTTTCGGTGTGCCGCCGCCCACACCGAGTTGGGGCGAAATCCTTTCGCAATCGAATCAATACATTAACCGGCCCGATGGGGCTTGGTGGCTCGTGACATTTCCCGGCGTGGTCATCTTTATTACTGTGTGCGCGTTTAACCTCGTCGGCGATGGCTTGCGCGACGCCATGGATCCACGCCTGAGACAGTAGACATAAGCAAGCAGGAGAAACCGTGACAAACCCCGGCGCAACGGCACAGCCCACAAATACAGAGCTCGCCGCAGGCAAGCAAGAGGATGCTGTGCTTAGTGTGCGCGATCTGAGGACTTATTTTTTTACTGACGCGGGGACAGCCAAAGCGGTGGACGGCGTGTCGTTTGACTTGCACAGAGGCCGCACGTTGGCGTTGGTAGGAGAAAGCGGCTGCGGTAAGAGCATGACGGCGCTGTCGATCTTGCGGCTCGTGCCCGATCCGCCCGGCCGCATCGTAGATGGAAGAATCCTGTTCGGCGCCCAAGACCTCGCCCAGCTTTCCGACCGCCAGATGCGCCAGATTCGTGGCAATCAGATCTCGATGATCTTCCAAGAGCCGATGACAAGCCTGAACCCCGTGTTCCGCATCGGCGCTCAGATCGCGAGCATCATCATGCTTCACAAGAAGCTCGATAAGAAGGAAGCGCGCGAACAGGCCATTGAGCTGCTCAACAAAGTCGGTATTCCATCGCCTGAGGAACGGGTCGACGACTATCCGCATCAGATGTCTGGCGGCATGCGGCAACGGGTGATGATCGCGATGGCGTTGGCCTGTGATCCTGACGTGCTCATTGCCGATGAGCCCACGACCGCGCTGGACGTGACGATTCAAGCGCAGATTCTCGCATTGCTGCGCCGCTTGCAAGATGAAGTAGGGATGGCGCTGCTGCTTATTACCCACGATCTGGGAATTGTCGCGGAAAACGCCGACGATGTAGCTATTATGTACGCGGGCCAGATTATCGAAAAGGCGCCAATGAGGCCGCTCTTCCAGCGCCCCAAGCATCCATACACCCTTGGCCTGTTTCATTCGTTGCCCCAGCTCGACGAAAGCGGCTCTCAGCTCGAACCAATCCGCGGGACCGTGCCTAACTCGACTCAGTTTCCGCCGGGATGCCGGTTTCATCCGCGTTGCCCCTACGTCATGGATGAATGCCGATGCAATCTACCGCAACTCGAGGCTGTGGAAACTGAACACACGGTAGCTTGCTGGCTGCATGACGCGGAAGTGATGGGGAGGTATGGCCTTTCCCCCGGGCTGCCCGACGAACCGGAGGCCTGTTGATGTCCGTGCAAACCAGCGACCAGCCCATTCTCGAAGTGCGTGATCTCGTGAAACACTTTCCCGTGCGGAAGGGCGTCTTCTCGCGGCTCGTGGGCCATGTTAAGGCGGTGGACGGCATAAGTTTCAGTATTCCGCGCGGCCGCACATTAAGCCTCGTGGGAGAAAGCGGCAGCGGCAAGACCACGGCGGGGCGCGTGATACTGAGACTTCTGGATCCCACGAGCGGACGCATCATCTTCGATGGGCAGGATATCACCGAACTGCGGGGCCGCGCGTTGCGTAACCTCCGTCGGCGCATGCAGATTATCTTTCAGGATCCCTACGGCTCCCTGAACCCACGCATGACCGTCTATTCGGTATTGTCCGAGGCCATGGCCGTTCACGGCCTGGCCTCACGCACCGAGCGCCGGCGCCGTGTTGACGAACTGCTCGATCTCGTGGGGTTATCGCCGGACGCCGCCGACCGGTACCCCAACGAGTTCTCCGGCGGCCAGCGGCAGCGTATCGGCATCGCGCGGACGTTGGCCGTCGAACCCGATTTGATCGTGGCTGACGAGCCCGTGTCCGCGCTGGACGTGTCGATTCAGGCGCAGATTCTCAATCTGATGGAGGATTTGCAGGAGCGGCTTGGGCTTACGTATCTATTCATTGGACACAACCTAAGCGTAGTCCGGCATATCTCGGATTACGTCGCGGTCATGTACTTGGGCCGCATCGTCGAGCATGGTCCCGTGGACGCCGTCTTCGAATCTCCCTACCACCCGTACACACGCGCTTTGCTCTCTGCCGTGCCCAATCCGAAGACGGATGGCCGGCGCGAGCGCATTATCCTACGGGGGGACACCCCCAGCCCCATCACCCCGCCGCCAGGCTGCCCCTTTCATCCGCGCTGTCCCGACGCGGAGCCCGCGTGTTCCGAGCGCTCACAGCAGCTTGTCGAGGTTGGGCCGGAACACTGGGCCGCCTGCCACGTGCATGCACCAGTGGGCGAGACTGCGGTGAGCCAAGTCTGACCGGCAGGAACCCTCGCCCGGCTGGGACGGCGTTGTATCAGGCGGAAGCCGTTGCCGGCGGCGGTTTGTCGTAGGCTTGACCTTCGTGCAGATACGCCGTGCGGTGGGCCTGATCCGCGAGATTAATATCGTGAGTCACCATTACGAGAGTCACGCCATCATCGCGATTGAGGTTCCATAGCAGTTCCATGATGCCGGCGCCCGTTCGCTCATCAAGGTTGCCCGTCGGCTCATCGGCAAGCACCACGCTGGGATTGTTGAACAGCGCCCGGCCAATGGCGACCCGTTGTTCCTCACCGCCCGAGAGCTGACCCGGTTTGTGAGTCATTCGTTCGTGCAGCCCTACCTTCTCCAGCAATTCGACGGCCCGTTCCCTGCACGCCCCCCGCGTTAGCCCTTGAGCGAGGCCCGGCATCATAACGTTCTCCAGGGCCGTGAATTCGGGCAGCAGATGATAGAACTGAAAGACGAACCCGATCTCTTCATTACGTATTCGGTTCACGGCATAGCGGCTCATGCGGTTGAGCGCATCGCCGCGAAAGTAGACTTCCCCGGCGGTGGGACGATCGAGCGTGCCCATAATGTGCAACAGAGTGCTCTTGCCCACGCCGCTTGGGCCAATGATCGCCAGGATCTCGCCCTCGCGCACCGTGAGGTTGATGCCCCGCAAGATCGGCAAAATGCGATCGCCATCGGTATAGCTGCGTTCTACGTTGCGACACTCGATGATATTACTCATAACGCAAGGCGTCCACAGGGTCGAGCCGCGCCGCGCTCCACGCAGGGTACAGCGTTGAAAGGAAGGTAAGCACAACGGCGGCGATGGTGATCCACGCCACGTCGCTCCAGACCACGGCGACGGGTATCTGGTCGAAGTAGTAGATCTGGCTGCTGAACAGATCCACGCCAAGCATCCACGCGATAAACTCAGCCACCGCATTGAGGTTGAACGCGAGCAAAATGCCGCAGATCAAGCCGATCAACGTTCCGCTGAGCCCGATGAGCAATCCTTCGATCACAAAGAGCATCAGCACTGCGCGGCTGCTCACGCCGATGGTGCGCAAGATGCCGATGTCCCGGCGTTTCTCCATGACCACCATGATGAGCGTGCTGGTGATGTTGAACGCCGCCACGAGAATGATGAAGACGAGAATGATAAACATCACCACCTTCTCCTGCTGAAGCGCTTCGAAGAAGGCGCGTTGGTCTTCGTACCATGTCGTAGTGCGAAGACCAAGCTCGTCACGAATCTCGGCGCCCACTTGGTCGGCCTTGAAAGCGTCGGTGAGCCGCAAGTGCACGGCGTCCACGCCCTCGCGGCCGCCCAAACGTTTGGCCGTCTCGATGTCTACAAAGGCGTAGAGCATGTCGAAATCCGACATTTGCGCCTGCGATATACCGCTGACCGTCAGCCAGAGAGAACGCCCGCGGTCCACACGAAACGGCGTAACCCGCTGAGCCTCAGTGATGACCTCGATGTCACTCCCAATGCGCGCCCCCATGCGGTTCGCCAGCAAGTACCCGAGAACGATTTCCTTTTCGCCGGGCATTTCGCCGGCCCCGAAGGTACGGCCTCGCTTCTGCGTCAAGTTCTCGGCAAGCTGGGTCACATCCTGCTCGCGCTCAGGGTCGACGCCCACGATGAACCCGCCCGTGGCGCCGTGTTCCCCGTACGGCGATCGAGCGCGCATCAACGCCTCAATCTCAATGATCGGCCCCGCGGCGAGAATTTCCGGGCTCACGGCCTTTACTTCTTCGATAAACCGGTCTACGTCGCGAATGGGGGCATGCGGATACTGCACAGTGAGATGGGCGCGGTTGCCAATGATCGTGGCGCGCAACGCCTGGTCAAAGCCAGTCATTACGCTCATAACCACGATCAACGCAATCACCCCGACACTTACCCCGGCAACCGAGATGATGGTGATGAGGCTTACGAACCGGTTTTTCCGTTTACCCCGCAGATACCGCAGGGCCACAAAGGATTCAAATCGCATCAAGTACTCCGGGAGCCTCCGGTAAAACTCGATGGAGACTCCCTGGTCATCGCTGAAATTCCGCCAAACAACACGCTATCGAATTCAGACGAGCCGTCAGTATTGTGTATTTCATGTAACCGCCGCCGCTACAGCGTCCGCAGTTGGGGGAACAAGATCACCTCGCGGATGGAAGCGGAATCGGTAAGCAACATTGCAAGCCGGTCAATGCCGATGCCGAGACCGGCCGTAGGCGGCATGCCGACTTCGAGCGCCTTGAGAAAATCGTCGTCAACGCGTTGCGCTTCGTCATCACCACGCTCACGTTGGCGGACCTGATCCTCGAAACGCTCCCGCTGATCCACGGGATCATTGAGCTCAGAGAACGCGTTGCACACTTCGAGCCCGCCCATGAAGACCTGATAGCGCTCCGTCAGGGCTGGATTGCCGCGCTTCTTCTTCGCCAGCGGCGATAACTCGATGGGATAGTCGTACAGAAACGTGGGGTTCACCAGATTCGGGGTCACCCGCTCGCTCATGACTTCGTCCACAATTTTGCCGTAGCCCATGGTCTCGTCTACGCTTACGCCGGCCTTGCGGGCCAGCTCCGCAGCTTCATCGCGGTCCCGCGTGGCGCTCAGATCCACGCCCGTTTGCTCCTGAATAGCGTCAAACAGCTTCATGCGCTTCCATGGCCCGGCGGCGTCAATAGTCGTGCCCTGATACTCGAATTCGCTCCCGCCGACGGCGGCTTCAATCGCCGCGGAGAAGAGCGCTTCGGTACGATCCATCAATCCCTTATAATCCTGGTACGCCTCATAGAGTTCCAACATCGTGAACTCGGGATTGTGACGCGTATCCACGCCTTCATTGCGGAACGATCGGTTAATCTCGAAGACTTTCTCGAACCCGCCGACAATCAGGCGTTTCAGGTAGAGCTCCGGCGCGATGCGAAGATACAACTGCCGTTCATACGTGTTGTGATACGTCACGAACGGCCGGGCCATGGCGCCGCCGGGAATGGGATGCAGCATGGGCGTCTCGACTTCAAGGAATCCCTCGCTTTGCAGCCAGCGCCGCAGGCTATCCACCATAACGATACGCGCGCGGAACGTGTCCATGACGCCGGGATTCGCCACGAGATCCAGATATCGCTGGCGGTAGCGGGTCTCCACGTCCGTGAGCCCATGGTATTTTTCCGGCAGGGGCCGCAATGCTTTGGTCAGAATCTCGTAGCGTTCGACGTGGACCGTGATCTCGTTGGTGCGGGTGCGGAACATGTACCCGTGAACGCCGAGGAAATCACCCAGATCCAAGTCATCCAGCGTCGCATAGGCTTCCTCGCCGATATCATTGCGCTTGAAGTAAATTTGTACCCGACCGCTCTCGTCACGAACATCGGCGAAGGCGCTCTTGCCATGCCCCCGGAACGAGGTCATACGCCCGGCAAGCGCCACATTGGTCCACTGACCCCCATGGCTTTCGCCGGCCTCCGCTTCGGCTTGCTCGAAACGCTCTCGCGCTTCCGCAATGGAACACGAGCGTTCGAAGGCGTACTTAAACGG
>PUMX01000323.1 GCA_003552485.1 Candidatus Hydrogenedentota bacterium | reverse complement strand
GCATGCCTAAGCGATCGTGTGAGTAGTACGCCACACTGCGCACGATTTTGGGGCCACAACGCAAAGAAGGGGGCATATGGCCGAAATACAACGGTTTATCGCACGGCAACCTATCATGGACGAGCAGCAGAAGGTGCGCGCCTATGAATTGCTCTTTCGCAGCGGGCTCGATAATTTTTTCAGCGCAACAGATGGAAACGCCGCATCCGCGCAGGTTATTGCGGACAGTTTTCTGTTGTTTGGAGTTGAAACGCTCACAGATGGTTCACAAGCCTACATCAACTTCACTCGTGAACTGCTAGTGAATCAATGCGCCTTCGCATTGCCCGCAAAACACGTCGTTATCGAGATCCTGGAGAGCATCGAGCCAGACGACGATGTGATGGCCGCATGCCGGAAACTAAAGGGGATGGGATACAAACTCGCTATCGACGACTTTGCCTTTAACCCGCTTTATGAACCATTCCTGGATATGGTGGATGTAATTAAGATCGAGTATCCCAAATCCACCCCGGCGCAATTGACCGCGTTGGCAAAGCGGTTCTCGAACAGCGGCACAACACTGCTTGCAGAGAAGATCGAAACGCACGAGGATTACGAGCAGGCTAGGCAGGCCGGGTGCAAACTGTTTCAAGGGTATTTTTTCAGCAAACCCGTGATCATATCACGCCGCGATATTCCGTCAGTCAAGCACCACTACATGCAACTCATCAAAGAAATCAACGCGCCAGACATGGATTTCGACAACCTCGCGAATGTGGTGCAGAACGATGTGTCGCTTTCGGTCAAGCTCTTGAAGTACATCAATTCCGCCGTATTCGGACTACGGCACGAGATAAGCTCCATCAAGCACGCGCTTACTTTCCTTGGACAGAACGAAGTACGCAAATGGGCCACACTCGTGGCCTTGGGCGAAATCGCCAATGACAAACCCGAGGCGCTGATGCGCTTGGCTCTAACGCGCGCACGTTTCGCTGAAGCCGTGGCGGAAAATGTCGGCTTGCGCCAACGCAAGGCGGATTTCTTCTTGTTGGGATTGCTATCCGTGCTTGATGCGATGTTGGGCCGACCGTTGGTGGAAGTAATCGAGGAACTGCCGCTCACCGAGGACCTTCGCGAAGGATTATCGGGCGGCCGGAACCAACCGGGCGTGGTTTTGCAACTCGCGGTTGCCCATGAAGAGGCGGACTGGAACGCGGTGACGCGTACAGCCCAAGATGTTGGTATTGACGAAGCCAGCTTGGCGGATCTCTATCCGAAAGCGTTGCAATTCGCGGATGAAACAGTGGCCGAAGTCGCTACGGCGTAACGGCCATGGATCCCGGGGCTCTTGTTTGGATTTGGCGCTCGAACACATCAATCCGCGTCAGGCTGCATGTTTGGCCAAGAACGCTCCAGCGCCAACCTCTGGCGCAAGCGTATTCTCCGGAATGCGCTGGGCTTTCAGAGCCTAATGGAGCAATACCTGCCCGCAAAATCGCGCATAGACTGTTCAATGCCTGCCTGATCGAGGCCGATTTCCGCCAATTGCTCCTCCCGCGTGGCGTGAGAAATGAAGCGGTCCGGAAAGCCCAGTCGACGCACGGGGGTGTCATGTAAGCGGCCACTGGCTTCGAGCGCTTCAAGCACCGCCGAGCCAAAACCGCTTTCGATGGTGTTTTCCTCGATGGTCAATATGGGTTTGCCGGCGAGTTGATCGATAAGTGCGGCATCGAGCGGTTTTATAGCCCGCGCGTCCGCAACACCGATCGAAAACCCTTCACTTTCCAATGTTCCCGCCGCATCGAGCGCGGCTTTCAACACCGGCCCGATTCCAATAATCCACGCATCGTTGCCTTCGCGTAACACCTCGCCGCGAGTGACGTTCCAACCGCGGCCGTTCGCAGAAGGCTGGCCAGCGATCGTCGGCGCGGGGCCGCGCGCGTAACGGATCGCTACGGGCCGTTCCTGTTGAAGCGCCCAGAAGAGCATGGCGCGGAGATCGATGTCGTCGCGCGGGGCAAGGAGAGTAAGATTCGGCACACAGCGCAGAAAAGACAGATCGAACGCCCCTTGTTGGGTAGGGCTGTCCTCGCCCACCGCCCCCGCGCGATCAATGGCGAAGATGACAGGCAGGTCTTGAATGCAAACATCATGGATGAGTTGATCGTAGCCGCGCTGCAGGAACGTGCTGTAAATTGCGCAAATCGGGCGCATCCCGCGCACGGCCAGCCCCGCGCTAAAAGTGACGGCGTGCTGTTCGCAAATACCAACGTCGAAAAAGCGCGAGGGCATTTCCTGTTCAAGGATCGACAGACCGGTGCCGGTCGGCATCGCCGCCGTAATACCTACCACACGCGAGTTTTCTTTGGCCGCCTCCAACACGGCGTCCGAAAACACTTCGGTGAATGAGGGGACCTTGGGCGCGTCGGTCGCGGGCCCGCTCGCAGAGACGAACTTCCCGGAATCAATGTCAAATGCTTTTACACCATGGTAGGTGAGCGGATCTTCCTCAGCGAAGCTGTAGCCCTTGCCTTTTTGCGTAACACAGTGGAAAAAGATTGGACCGCTCATCGTCCGGACATTCTGCAAGCACTCAACAAGCGAGGGGATATCGTGCCCATCAACCGGGCCGATATACCGAAGCCCGAGAGACTCGAACAGTCCGCCCGGCGTGAGGAAGCCCTTGACCGAGTGCTCGAAACGCTGGGCCGCCTTTGTCAGTTGTGTGCCCAACGTGCGTTCCATGAAAGTCTTGAAGTCGCCCTTGGCCCGGTTGTAGAGCCCATGAGTCATCAGCCGGTTCAAATATGCGGACAACGCGCCGACGTTCTGCGAGATCGACATTTTGTTATCGTTCAACAGCACAACCATATCCGTGCCTAACGCGCCGGCATGGCTCATGGCTTCGAACGCCATGCCGGCGGTCATTGCCCCGTCGCCGATGACAGAGACAATGTGCTCGCCGGTTCCCTGCTTGTCGCGGGCGATGGCCATGCCCAAGGCCGCCGAAATCGACGTGGAGCTGTGTCCAACCCCAAATGTGTCGTACGGGCTTTCCTCGCGCTTTGGATAACCGCACAAACCGCCCTTCTTTCGAATGGTGTCGAACTGATCGCGGCGGCCGGTCAACAGCTTGTGCGCGTAACACTGATGTCCCACATCCCAAAGGAGCTGATCGGCTGGCGTGTCATAGACGTAATGAAGAGCAATTGTCAGCTCGACCACGCCGAGATGCGGCGCCAGATGCCCGCCGTTCGCGGCCGCCGTGGCAATGATCTTGGCGCGAATCTCTTCGGCAAGCTGTTGTAGCTGGTCAATGCTGAGTTGTTTCAGGTCGGCCGGAGAATTGACGGAGTCCAGTAGGGGAGTCCGCTGGTACCTGTCCGTTTGATTTTCGGAATATCGCTCGTGCCGCATTCGCTAGTAACCTCACAAGAAAAGCGCCGGTATAACCGGGAATGCTGAGTCCAAAAGCTGGGAATATAACACACCACAAAAGATGCTTCCACAGGCGCGGCGACGACCATGCCCAAACCACGGTGTTCAACCCCGTCCCCGTTTACCGTTATCATAGCAAATGACCGCGGCGCATGTCCTTATCCCTCGCGATGTCGGCATTATCAACGGGACACCGGCGCAACGCAACATCCAACTCAAGCGCAGTTATTGGAACACGGGCGCTACATAACGCCAGCAAAGCGCCAGCCGGTGCGTCCGGCCCGCTGAATCCGCTATAATGCCGCAAGCGCCCGGAAGGCCAGTTGAATTGGGAACAGTTATAGCATGGTTTACGGAGCATTGAAACGGAATAGCGGCAATGCGCGCTCGCCTCGTCAGTTCTTTTCGAGGACAGGCGCGTGTGTGAGGTGACTGAGTGGCTGATACGGACAAACATTCGGAGCAAACGACTCCATCCAGCGCATCGGAGCAGGCCCCTGAGCCGACGGACCATCCGCAGACACCGGAGGATCGGCGGGAAGAGCGTTTCTCGAAGCCAATCCTCCGCGGCGACATAGGCGTTGAAACAGCGCAAGTGTGGTTGAGCGCGTTTCTCATTTTCGTGCTGGGTTTCCTGGCGTATGTCAACGCATTAAACGTCCCCTTCCATATGCCCGACCAAGAAGCGTTGGTGAACAACCCTGCCATGCACCAACTTACAGGCATCGCCGAAGGCGCGGACGCCGTGCCGGGCGGCCCCGCGCCAGCACTGAGCTTGGGCTTGCTCTGGCGGTTGACAGGCGGCGCGCCGCTGGCGTTCCAACTGGCGAGCCTTTTCCTGCATCTCGCCAACGCCATTCTCGTCTTCCTACTGTCGCGTAAGTTGCTCTCCGGTGTTCCCGAGGCCGTCCACATGCTGGCTGGATTACTGGTCGCGTTGCACCCGCTGGCGACCGAGTCTGTTCATGTGGCGGTCGGTCAAGCGGGGTTATGGGCAACCTTTTTCTCGTTAGCGTGCGCGCTCGCTTTTATCCGCGTCAGTAGCGCGAGCGAACTCCGTTTTGGAGCGTGGGCGGCGTCCATAGCCTGCTTCGTGTTTGCATGGGGGAGCAGCCCGGCTGCGGCGGTCTTACCTGTGTTTCTGTTGGTCTTGGACAGCTACCGCCGCGGTTTTCCGGCGGCGCGCGCGGCATGGCGGCTGCACCTGCCGTTCTGGGCGCTACTTGTAACGCTGTCGGTCATGCGCTATGTCGCTGAGGGCGGCCTATTCGCCGGGCCGGCGTTCA
Source organism: Candidatus Hydrogenedentota bacterium (assembly GCA_003552485.1). GTDB lineage: Bacteria > Hydrogenedentota > Hydrogenedentia > Hydrogenedentales > SLHB01 > PUMX01. Next base: position 1,622 of record PUMX01000323.1, on the reverse strand, counting down.
CACAATGGGCCGGCCAACCCGGCGGGACGCTGACGGCGCTGGCGCACTTCGTATACCTGGCGCTGGCGCCCGTAGGGTTGAGTATCGTGCATGATCAACCCGAGCCCGTAGGCTTGTTTGCGGGACCCGCGCTGGGCGGCTTGGCGGCCATCGGCGGATTAGCGCTGCTCGCGGCGATTCTCGTGCGGCGCGGCCAACTGGCCGGTCTCGCTCTGGCATGGTTCCTGTTATTCCTCGTGAGCGCATTCGCGTTCAGCGGAGTGGACGATCCAATGAACGAACGGCTGGCTTATCTGCCGCTTGCTGGCTTGGGCCTCGTCCTCCCGTGGCTGGGGCAACTGGGAATTCGTGAGAACCGCTACTTGGTTCCGGTGGGCGCGGTGCTCGCGGCGCTGATTATCGGCGCCGGCGTTGGCGCGTTTATGCGCAACGGATACTGGCGCGAAGAGGCTGTGATCTGGGGCGACGCGGCGACGAAGGCGCCCGCGCGGATCGAGCCGAAGCGCGAACTGGGGCGCCTCCGCCTGGAACAGGGCGAATACGCCATGCAACAGTCGCGCCGCGCCCTCGAACGAGGGGAGGAAGGACCGGCGGAAAGCCTCGCAGCCACGGCGCGCCGGCATTTTAATGCCGCTGTTGAACAACTGCGCGACGCGGTAGCCGCTGCTCCCCGGAACGCTGAAATTCGGGTGCTGCTTGGCCGGGCTTTACAGCGGGCCGAGGAAGAGGAGGAAGCTGAAGAGGAACTTTTCGAGGCATTACGGCTCGATTTCGAGAATCAAGACGCCGTGCTCGAACTTGCCGCGCTTAGGGAAGCCCGCGGCTTGGCCACGGGTGAACGAGCCGCGCTAAGCCAAGCGGTGGATTTGTATCGCCGCGCCGACGACCTTGGCGCATTAGATGCCGACGCGATGACGCGCTTTGCGCAGTTGCTGCTTGCACAAGGCAAGTACGAAGAGGCTGAAACTGCTATGGAACGCGCCGCCGCAATGGCAGATCCCGAGGCGATGGAAGCGCAACGCAGCCAAATCAGAGCGTACGCCCAAGGTTTGCGCAACATGCGCTCGGAGGTCGTAACTGGACTGCGGCAGGATCCGCAGGACCGCGATTCCTATGTCCAACTGGCGCATCTCCGTATGTTCAAGAATCAACCGCTTCAGGCTAGCTACGTCTTAGCTCCTCTGCTTCAGCGCGATCCCGATGATGCAGAGGTCTGGGCGCTTCTTGGCATAGCCATGGCTAATCTCGGCGAAGCCGAAGCCTTCACCGCTGAGTGGGAAGCCCCGACTGTCCCCGGCGAACCGTCGCCGTGGCATTACCTAGCCAGACAGAGCGCCCAAGCCGGCGCATGGAACGCGGCGCTGATCTACTTGGGATCGCCCGGCGCCCTCGCGGCCGGAGTGACTGAACCGGAACTTATTGTTGCGCGAATGGCCATCGAAATGAACCAGTTGGCCGTGGCGAATCAGCTAATCACCGCCGCCATGCAACGGAATCCACAATCCCCGAACCCATGGCTCTCCCTGACAGACTTGTATATCGTGGCGGGAGAACGCGAGACCGCCGCGCAACTCCTCGGCCAAGCGCGCGCCCTCGGCGCTGACGAGAATGCCGTCGCCCAG
>PUMX01000105.1 GCA_003552485.1 Candidatus Hydrogenedentota bacterium | reverse complement strand
GAAATCAAGCAGATTGAGCGGGCGGTGGCCGGATTCATGCGCCGGCACAGGCCCCCAGTGAGTATACGCTCCCAGGTGGATTTGGGGTATCGGATTAAGGGGCAAAGCCTTGAGCTATTCGAGATTCGGCCCAAGTGGGATGACCCCTCGGTTACAATCGAGGCTGGGATCGCTAAGGCGACGTATGTGAAGCGCACGGCTACTTGGAAAGTGTATTGGCAACGTGCGGACCTGAAGTGGCATCGCTATGAACCTCAGCCAGAGGTGAGTTCTGTGGACGCGTTTCTGGCTCTGGTCGAGGCGGACGAGTACGCCTGTTTCTTTGGGTGAATTACCTGGCGCGTTATGCAGACTGCTGGTCTTTCGCCTGCGCCGAAAACTGGGCGTTGCGGTGTGGCGAAAGTCGCGGGAGACATGCCCTGAAACTCGATGGATTCAGGGCGGAAATGCGTCGAGCAGGGTGGCTGAGCCCTTGGCCGTTCCGCTCACCACTCGTCTAGTGGAGTGACGGCAGGCTGTTCCTCGGCGGTTCCGCCGGGATTAAGCAGCACGGTGAAGCGCTGTTCCTCGCCGGGTTCAAGGTCAACAGTGAAGCCAATCATCTGTGTGCCGGGGTTCGGCGCGTCGTAGTCGCGTGGAGGCGTCTCGGTTTCGTAGATCTCGAACGCGGGCCCTTCGCCCTCCAGTATGTGCATGCCCAGTTCTTCGCCGTCCTGCCGGAGAATTGCGTGCGCATCGTCAATCAGCTCGACGTCCGCGCGCGTGAGCATGCCCCAACGGACCGTGGCGGGTTCGTCCGGGGCTTGCATCTCATCCTGCACCACGACACCGCCACCGCCCATGAGGCCCACGCCGCGTTTGGTTATAGCGAGCTGGCCCGCGTAGACCTCGCTCATATCGATAACGGTGTGGGGCATGGCGCCATCATCGGCGAAAGCCGTAATCGGCGCGAAGCCGTCGACACGTTGCAGTTCATCGTTGACGACAAGCGTGTTCTTGCTGTGGTTGTTCAGGCGGAACACGGTCCAGCGTTCGCTGTCTTGGGCGCGGTTCCACAGGTCAATTCCTTGCTCTTCCAACGAGTGGTAGCCCTGCCGGCCGAGGTCAATCGCCCAACGGACGCCATCGGCCTCCATCACGAATGCGCCAATATCCAGTTGACCATGAGCGGCGCGCGGCGTGCCCGCCTTCAAGCCGACGTAGACCGCGTCCTCTTCCCATCCGGTGCGGTGTGCGCCGACGGGCGTCTCGCCGTCGTCCGCGTAGTGCAATTGCTCTGGCGGATCGATGTCGTGAAAGGCTCGCGCCCAGACGAGTAGAAAAGGAAACAGCCGGTTGCCGCCGCCGCTTGCGCTGGGCGGATCTTCGACAAGACGGGCCAACTTGCGGCGCTCCATCCACAGCAGCTCGGGTTCTTCAAGACGCCGGGCGAACCAATACATGGCGGCGCTTACCGCTGACGATTCGCTGTTATCGCTGTAATTGAAGTAGCCGGTGGTCGATCCATGCATGTGGAGGTAGTAGCGGGCCGAGTCCATGAAACGCTCGTGTCGACTTAACCCGAAGTCCTCGCCCAATGCTGAATCCAGGGCTTCGATGAACAAGACGTTATAGCTTGTGCCGTAGAGCCAGTAACCCGGCCCCTCCGGGTATCCGCCATTCGGGCCGTAGACGTCCATAGGCCGATGAATGTTCTCCACGGCGCGCACGATCACGTCTTCCGCTAGTGCCGGTTCGTGGTCGATTACCGCCAGTGCGCCCATGGTCAGCCCGCCGTGGCACACTTGGGTCCAGTTGTTTGAGCCCCTGACCCATCCGCCGGCTTGGTCAAAAGACGTTTGCAGGCCTTTGTCGACGATGGCTTCGCGTATCGTTTCCCGGCTCCCCGCGCTCAAACCGTCGTGGAGCCAGTCATAACCGATCGCGAGCGCGGCGGTCATCTCGGCGACATCAAGGAAGTGGCTCGGATTCCAATCAGTAAACGCAGCGGCGGCCAGCATTTCCTCTTCCGCGCGCCGCAGGTAGGCTTGCTCGCCTGTCAGCCGATAGGTAAACGCGAGGTAACTCACCCGTTTCAAAACCGTTCTGGACACCCCAAGCAGGCGGCGGCCCACTTGGTCGCGCTCGACGGGTTCGAGGTCAAGCATCGCGTCGCTCTGTTCCTGAAGCACGGCCCACGTGCTCGCCAACAGAGGATCCGACTCGATTTGTTGACGGATTGCGTCGATGTCTTCGTCGCTGAAGAACAACCGGGGATGGGGCGATAACGGCGCATCGAGCGCAAGGCGGGCTCGCTCGGCTACGTCCGGCTCCTCCGCTTCGGCGGGCGCGGCTGCGGCCATCAGCAGGGCGCATACGGCCAGAAAAGGCCACCCTGAATGCAAAACCGAGGGATAACGCATGTCAATCCTCCTTGTTCTTTTGAGTATTTTGCAGGCGGCCCCCTACGACCCCTTCTTCTCGTTGTGATAGCTGTCACGCGCGGGCTTGGTCCTCGAGGCGCCGCAACGTCTCCTCATCGAATGGTTCGAACTGTTTTGCGGCGCGCACGTTCTCATCGACGTGATCCAGCGTATGCATGCCAATGACGGCTGTGGCGATGGGCATGCTGAGCGCATAGCCCAAGGCTTTCTCGACGGTCATCTCTCCTTCGAGGAAATCACCCGCGTGACGTCCACAAAGCGCTTTCATGCCCAGAACACCCACGTCCTTCTCTTCCGCGATACCGAGCATCTCGCGCAGATTTTCAGGATCGTCCATTCGGAAGCCGGCGGGGTTCATCGTCACGAAAACGCAGTCGAAGTCATAACGTTGCATTGCTTCAATATGTGTGGCGCTCGAGTGCCCCGAAATGCCGATGCGGCGGACACGGTCCTTCTCGCGCAGCCGCTCGAAAGCGCGGATCGCGCCGTTCTCGCGATCCAGCACGGCATCGAGATCGTCCATAGACGAAACCCCATGGAAGAAGTACACATCCACGTGGCCGGTCTGCAAACGTTCGCAGCTTTTCTCGAACGCCTCCTCGACGCCTTCATCTGTTTTGATGGTCGTTTGCGTCGATATGAACACCTCGTCGCGGCGGTCGTGAAGCGCTTCGCCAAAGTGTGTTTCGCTGGCGCCATCGCCATAAGTGGGAGCTGTGTTAATGAAATTCACGCCCAAGTCCACCGCGTGGTTGATGATTGCCAACGCCTGGCGGCGTGGGTCTGGGTCTTCCCATTCATCGACACCAATGGGGCCTCTGAATCCTCCGAGACTGCATACGCTGACTTCATAACCTGTTTTGCCCAGCCGTCTTGTGGGCATAGGCGAACCGTCCATTGGCGCTGCGCCAGCGGGGGCAATGCGCGATCCCGCGATCTCCGCCCCGACGCTTGCGCCGAACGCCGCTGAGGCGGCCGTCTTCATGAAACCCCGCCGTCCCATCGTAGTCATGATCGAGCCTCCTCGGTTTAAGCCGCGGCTTGCACAACTCGCCCCGGTGTCGCGTCATTCTTCTTTCGAGCTTAGTCTTTCACGCGCCGCTGTAGAGTGTCAACGCAAGGACGCGGCCAACGCCGCGTTGAGCCTTGTCCAGGCGTTTTTGTTAGACTCTGTGCCAGTCTTGAGGAGGAAACATGCATTCAGAAGGACCGCCGGCCGCGGTGCTATTGGTCGATCGTGATCCCGAACTAGCCGCCGAAATCATGGCGTTCCTGGAGGATCGCGATTATGAAGTCGAGTGGGTTGACGACGGGGAGAAGGCGTATAACCGCCTGGACAGCCGCCCGTTTGACGTGCTCATTACGGACTTGAACGCCCACCGGATTGACGGCATGCGGTTGATGGCCGTAGCCAAGGACCGCAATCCGGAAATCTGCGTGGTGCTCATCGCCGAACAGCCCGATGTCGCGTTGGCGACCGAGGCGATGCGCCAAGGCGCCTATGACTTCCAGACCAAGCCCCTTAACTTGGGCAAGCTCGAAGCGGTCATCGAGCAGGGCATCGGTCATCAGAGGCTCGTGTTCGAGCAGTATGAACTCAAGCGCCGTCTTGATGAACGGTTCGGTTTGGGCAGTCTGGTCGGGCAGTCGCGTCAGATGGTCGCGGTTTACAACGCGGTGCGCCAGATAGCGCCTACGCGAGGCAGCGTGCTCATCCGGGGCGAAACCGGCACGGGAAAGGACCTTATTGCGCAGGCCATCCACACCAACAGCCCGCGACGCGACGCTCCGTTCGTGAAACTCAACTGCGCCAGCATTCCGGCGGCGCTGGTCGAGAGCGAGCTGTTTGGTCATGTCGAGGGCGCCTTCACAGGGGCGACCCGGCCGCGCAAGGGCCGGTTCGAGGTGGCCGACAAAGGCACGCTGTTTCTGGACGAGATCGGCGAGTTGAGCCTGGCGTTACAGGCCAAGCTGTTGCGGGTCATCGAGCACCAGCAGTTCGAACGGCTGGGCGACAGCCGCACGATGTCGGTGGATGTGCGGCTCATTGCCGCCACGAACCGTGCGCTCGAGAACATGATCGAACGGGGCGAGTTCCGGGACGATCTCTATTATCGCCTGCGCGTTATTAGTATTGATGCTCCGCCTTTGCGTCAACGGCGCGAGGACATTCCGTTGTTGGCTGATCATTTCATCAAAGAAGCGTGCGCCACCCATAGCCGCGAGGTGGCGGGCATCAGCCGGAACGCCATGGATCTGCTCATGCGTTACGAGTGGCCGGGCAATGTGCGCGAACTGAAGAACATCATCGAGGGCATGGTCATTATGGCGCGGCCCGGCAAGACGTTGGACGTGAGCGACGTCCCCGGCTACCTGCGCCGGACAACCGCCCCGGAGGTCAGTGAAATCCGCATTCCCACGGGCGCGACGATGTCCGAGGTCGAACGCATTGTGATAGAAGAAACCATGAAGGTCACCGGCTATAATAAGGAGGCGTGCGCCAAGACACTGGGGATTGGTCTGCGCACGCTGTATCGTAAGCTCAAGGAATACGACATTCGTTAACGGATATTTCAATGCCTAACAGCCCACACGTACGCCATCTCGTCGAACGCCTGCGCGCCACGCGGGATCCCTTTGATCTCATGGCGAACGCCCGCGCATTGGCGCAGATGGGCGGCAACGCGAGCGAAGCGGTCACGGATCTTCTGGCTATCATCGGTGAAGGAGGTCCCGGCCAAGCCGCCGCTGCAGCTTACGTGCTTTCCGAAGTGGGCCTGGAGGGCCTCCAGGATCATCCCGATCGACAAGATGCGCTGATTGCCCATCTAGATCACGCTGACGCGGAGGTGCGCCAATGGACAGGCGTCACGGTGGCCAAGTTGGGCCCGACGGTTGACAGGGCGCAAGGCGTACTGATCCGCCGGTTGCACGACCCCGACGAGGGCGTTCGTATCGTGATCGCTCACGCCTTGGGGCGGGTGGCGCCGGGCGATCCCGACGCCTGGGATGCCCTGATGAAGACCATGGAAGACGAGTCGCCGGCCGTGCGCTCGGCCGCCGTGCGCGCTATTGCCGGGGCGAAGGGAAAGGCGGCCCCCTACGTGTGCAAGCTGGTTGACGCCCTATCCGATTCCGCGGAACCGGTGCGGACTTGTGCGGCGGAAACGCTGGGACGTCTGGGAGGCCGCGCAGAGGCGGCGGCGCCGCCTCTTCTTGGCTGTCTTTCCGATTCCTCGGCGGAGGTGCGTTTGGCCGTGCTTCGGGCCCTCGAGGAGATAACAGACGAAACGCCCGATGGCGGTTCGGTCGTTATCAGCGCCTTGGAGGACCGTGATGAACGCGTGCGCACCCAGGCCATCTCGATAACTCAGCGCTGGAAGCTCGCAGGCGAAGCCAAGACCTCGCTGATGTGGATGCTTAACGATCGGGAGCAGACGGTGCGATTTTACGCCCTCGGCGCCCTGGAACAAGCCCTGGCCCACCAAGCCCCGCCCTTGCACGCCTCGGAGATCGCCGCGCTGACCGAACGATTGTTGGACGAGAGCTCGCTTGTGCGCGAACGCGCCGCTGCGGTGTTAAGCATGCTGGGATACCAGCGCGAGGAGGCGATTATGTTGCTTGCCGCCCAACTTGCAACCGGCGATACTCTGCTACGGTTGGCGGCGGTGCGGGCCGTGCGCCACATGGCGGAAGATTCGGTGCTTGCCGTTGAAATCCGGCGCCGGCTCAATGACCCCGATGAACAAGTCGCGTCGGAAGCGGCATTGGCGCTGGCAACCTCTGGACACTGGGATGGCGAAGTCCGGGGAGCGGTGCGCGAGAGCTTGATCAGTAAGAACGAATCATGCAGAAATGCGGGGCTCGAAGCGCTACAACAACCGGGCGCAAATCTGGCTTGGGCCGACAGGGTGCT
>PUMX01000505.1 GCA_003552485.1 Candidatus Hydrogenedentota bacterium | reverse complement strand
GAGCAGTTGCACCGGGCCCACCTGGAGCTGGCGCGGGACTTCATGAGCGATTTGGAGGCTCGGCGATGAAGGGATCTTTGTTGGCGAACCGCTACGCCGGCGGGCTGGCGCAGGCCATTGGCGATGACAACCAACTCGAACCCGTAGCTGAAGCGCTGCGGCAGTTTGCGGATTTGCTCCACGAGTCCGACAGTTTGCGCAACACCCTTTTGAATCCTGCGTTGGATCCGCAGCGGCGCCGGGATGTGTTGGACGACGTGCTCGCCAGTTTGCCCGAGTTTCCCGAGCCGCCGGCGCGGCTGGTTCGCTTGATGTTGAAACGGGGCCGCATGAACCTCGTCGCGGATGTCGCGCAGGCCTTCGACAATAAGGTGGACGAACGCCTAAACCGCATCGAAGCCACGCTCACTACAGCGATCCCGCTGCCGGAGGAACTGCGCGAGCAACTCCGCGAGGCGCTCGCAGCCTACACCGGCAAGACAGTGCGTGTGCATTGCCACACCGACCCCAATATCATCGATGGCGTTATCGCCGAGATCGAGGGAGTGGTGCTTGACGGCAGCCTGCGCACGCAACTCGAGCGCCTGAAGGAAGCCATGCTGGAGAAGGAGATAGTTTTTGATGAAAATGCAAGCGACTGAGATCACCGAGATCATTAAACGCCATGTGGCCGACTACGAGTCCACTGTCGATATCACCGAAGTCGGCACGGTGATCCTCGCCAGCGATGGCGTCGCGCGCATCTATGGGCTCGAGAACGTCATGGCCAATGAGCTGCTCGAGTTCCCGCACAACGTGAAGGGCATGGCGCTCAACCTCGAAGAGGACAACGTCGGCGCCGTGCTGCTCGGGGACTATGAGAAGATTAAGGAAGGCGACACGGTAACGCGCACCGAGCGGATCACCTCGACGCCCGTCGGCGAGGCGCTCATTGGCCGCGTCGTCAACGCTCTCGGAGAACCCATTGATGGCCGCGGCCCCTTGATGACCAGCGAGTACTTGCCCACCGAGCGGCTCGCGCCGGGCATCGTCGACCGCCAGCCCGTCAAGGAACCGCTGCAAACCGGCATCAAGGCCGTGGACTCGATGACCGCCATCGGCCGGGGCCAGCGCGAACTCATCATCGGCGACCGGCAGACCGGAAAGACGGCTATCTGCATCGACACCATCATTAATCAAAAGAACACCGACGTTATCTGCATCTATGTCGCCATCGGACAAAAACAATCAACCGTCGCCCGCGTGGTGGACGAACTCCGCGAGAACGGGGCGCTTGACTACACCATCGTGGTGTCCGCCTCCGCGTCCGAAGCCGCGCCGGTGCAGTATTTGGCGCCATACACGGGCTGCGCCATGGGAGAGTTCTTCCGGGACCGTGGTCAACATGCGCTGGTTGTATACGATGACTTGAGCAAACACGCCGCCGCCTACCGGCAATTATCGTTGCTCCTGCGCCGTCCGCCCGGCCGCGAGGCCTATCCCGGCGACGTATTCTATCTGCACAGCCGGCTCCTCGAACGCGCGGCTAAACTCAGTGACGAACGCGATGGGGGCACGCTGACGGCGTTGCCCATCATCGAGACCCAGGCCGGCGACGTCTCGGCTTATATCCCGACCAACGTGATCTCAATCACGGACGGGCAGATCTACCTTGAGAGCGATCTCTTCTACTCTGGCGTGCGCCCGGCTATCAACCCGGGCATCAGCGTGTCGCGCGTTGGCGGCGCGGCGCAGCTCAAGGCCATGAAACAGGTGGCCGGCACCCTGCGCATCAATCTGGCCCAATACCGCGAACTCGAGGCCTTCGCCCAATTCGGCAGTGACCTCGATAAAGCCACGCAGGCGCAGCTTAACCGCGGCGAGCGGCTGGTCGAAATCCTCAAGCAGCCGCAGTTCAGCCCACTTCCCGTCGAAAAGCAGGTGCTCATCATATACGCCGCGACCAACGGGTTCCTCGATGAGATACCCGTGCAGGCCTTGGGCCGTTACGAACGGGAGTTGTTCGTCTACTTCGAGACGGAACACCCCGAACTACTCACGGCCCTTGGCCAGCAGGAGCTAACCGAAGAGGTCCAGCAAGAACTCAAGAAGGCATTCGAGGCATTCTCCGAAACCTTCGTCGCCGAGGAGCCGCGGGAATAGCTTATGGCCAGTCTTCGCGATATACGGCGCCGCATCGCAAGCGTCAAAAGCACCCAGAAGATTACGCGGGCCATGAAGATGGTGGCTACGGCCAAACTGCGCCGGGCTCAGGAGGCGATCACCCGCACGCGGCCGTACACCGCCCACATGCGTCAATTGGCTCACAACTTGATCCGGCGCGCCGAAGCCGGGCATCCCCTGCTCGCCACGCACGGGTCCGACGGCAAAGTCGCGCTGATCGTTATAACCGCAGACCGCGGGCTTTGCGGCGCGTTTAACGCCTCGATCATCAACGAATTCCTGAGTCTGCGCGAGAGCCAATTCGCGGGCCGCGAACTCGAACTCACGATCGCCGGCCGCAAAGGAATCGAAGCGTTGCGGCGGCGCGGCATTTCGGCTGAACACACGTACACGAACATCGCCGATAACTCGCCCGCGCACGTCGCCCGGGAAATCAGCGCGCGCTTTATCCACGATTTCCGCCACGGCGAGGTAAGCGAAGTCTATTGCCTGTATAACGAGTTCAAGTCCGCGATTTCGCAGCAGGTGCGGCTCGAGCGCATGCTGCCGTTCGACGTTTCCGAGGAGGAGGAAGAGGCCGAATCGACCGTGGATTACCTCTACGAACCCTCCCAGGCCGCTGTGCTCGACCAATTGTTGACGACATATCTGCGGATGCAGACACAACGCATTCTCCGGGAGTCAATCGCCAGCGAACATGGCGCGCGCATGACCGCCATGGACTCCGCAACAAACAACGCCGGCGATGTGATCGACCGGCTCACTCTGCACTATAACCGCCTGCGCCAGGACGTCATCACGACCGAAGTCATTGAAGTGGTGAGCGGCGCCGAGGCTATGTAAATCGGATGGAGGTTCCTATGAACGTTGGACGGGTCTCCCAAGTGATCGGGCCGGTGGTGGACGTAAAGTTCGAACCCGGTCAGCTCCCGCCCATATATAACGCGCTCGAAATCAATCTTCCCGAGCAGGGACGGCTCGTGCTCGAAGTCGCGCAGCATCTTGGCGAAAGCGTGGTGCGCACTATCGCCATGGACCGCACCGACGGGCTGCAGCGCGGCACGGAGGTGCGCGACACCGGCGAGTTCATCAGCGTGCCCGTCGGCCCCGAGATTCTCGGGCGCATTCTCAACGTCGTCGGCGACCCCGTCGATCAGCGAGGCGATGTGAAGACGGAACAGCGCTGGCCGATTCACCGGTCGGCCCCCGAGTTCGAAGAACTCGACACGAGCACAGAGATCTTCGAAACCGGCATCAAGGTCATCGATCTGCTCGCTCCGTATTCGCGCGGCGGGAAGACGGGCCTGTTCGGCGGCGCCGGCGTGGGCAAGACCGTGCTTATTATGGAGCTGATCCACAACGTCGCCACCAAGCACGGCGGCTACTCCGTGTTCGCCGGCGTAGGCGAACGCACGCGCGAAGGCAACGACCTCTGGCTCGAGATGACCGAGTCCGGCGTTATCGACAAGAGCGCTTTGATCTACGGACAGATGACGGAGCCGCCGGGCGCGCGCGCGCGCGTCGGCTTGACGGGTTTGACCGCGGCCGAGTATTTCCGGGACGAAGGCGGCCAAGACGTGCTGCTATTCATCGACAATATCTTCCGTTTCACCCAAGCGGGTTCGGAAGTCTCCGCGCTGCTGGGCCGCATGCCCAGCGCCGTCGGTTATCAGCCCACCCTGGCCACCGAGATGGGCGAGTTGCAAGAACGCATTACGACCACCAAACGCGGCTCGATCACGTCCGTCCAGGCCATTTACGTGCCGGCCGATGACTTGACCGACCCCGCGCCGGCCACGACCTTTGCCCACCTTGACGCGACTACCGTGCTCTCGCGTCAGGTCTCCGAGCAAGGCATCTACCCCGCCGTAGACCCACTCGACTCGACCAGCCGAATCCTTGATCCGCGCGTTGTCGGCGAGCAGCATTACCAGGTCGCGCGCGGCGTGCAGGAATTGCTCCAACGGTACAGGAGCCTGCAAGACATTATCGCCATTCTGGGCATGGACGAGTTGTCCGAAGAAGACAAAATCACCGTGAACCGCGCCCGCCGCGTGCAGCGGTTCCTGTCGCAGCCGAACTTCGTGGCCGAGCAGTTCACGGGCATGCCAGGAAAATACGTTTCCCTGGAGGAGACGGTTCGCAGTTTCTCCGAAATCCTCAATGGCGACCACGACAGCTTGCCCGAAAGCGCGTTCATGTATTGCGGCGCTATCGAGGATGCCGTGGAAAAAGCGAAACAAATGGAATCCAACTAAGCCATGGCCAATGGGCAAACCATCTATCTCGAGATCTGCGCGCCCGAGAAACCGCTGATCGAAACCGAGGCCACCGAAGTGATCGTGCCGGGCGCACAGGGGTTGTTCACCGTGTTGCCCGGTCATACGCCATTCCTCTCGATCCTGCGCACGGGCGCCGTCGTCGCTTACAACGGGGATGACGAACCTCAGTTCTTTGCGGTGCATGAAGGATTCGCCGAAGTTCTCAACGACCGCGTGGTCATTCTCGCCCCGGCGGTCGAAGAAGCCGAGGAAATCGACCTGGATCGCGCCCAAGCCGCCAAGCAGCGGGCCAGGGAGCGGCTTCAGACGCGCTCCGAAGACATCAACTACGCCCGCGCCGAAGCCGCCCTCGAACGCGCCCGCGCCCGCCTGCACGCCCACGGCCGTCGCGAGTATTAACTGCCGGCCCCGTAAACGCCGCCTTCCAACTAGCTTATACACAGCGCCAGCAAGATGCTGGCGCTATGTTACCCCACGCCACGTATCCCGCCGGACACAAGCCTGCGCGCGGCAATTCGGGGTCTTCCCCACGTTTTTGTTAGGATTGAGCAAGACACAGCACTGCGCGGTTTCCCGATCTCACCAAGAAAAGGGGGACGCATCATGAAACAGACGCTGCTATCGCTTCTGGACGCTATCCATTCGGCAAATCCCGAGCTCGTCTTTGAAGTGTTCTTTTGGGACGGCGTGCAAACCAAGTTCGGTGAAGGCGAGCCGCATTTCCGCGTGCGCGTAAAGAGCGACGCGGCGTTGCGCCGCTTGCTCGCCGCCGGCAGCCTCGGGTTCGCTGATGGCTACATCGGCGGCGACATAGAAGTCGAAGGCGATCTTGGCGCGCTGTTGCGCCTGGGCGTCGACCCACGCTTCCAAGCGCGCCGGATGTCGTGGGGCGCGCGCTTGCAAGTCCTGCGCCACGCCTTGCTCACCCGCAACACCATGCGCGGCGCGCGCCGCAACATCCATCATCACTACGACCTCGGCAACGACTTCTACAAGCTGTGGCTTGACAAATCCATGACTTACTCCTGCGCCTACTTCGAGACGCCGGAGGATTCGCTGGAACAGGCGCAAGCGCAAAAGCACGATCACGTATGCCGCAAGCTGCGGCTGAAACCCGGCGAGACGCTGGTCGATATCGGCTGCGGCTGGGGTGGGATGCTCATCCACGCGGCGCAACACTACGGCGTTCGCGGCGTAGGATGCACGCTGTCAGATCAACAGGTCGCTTACGCCCAGGAACGCATCCGCGAACTCGGCCTCGACGAGCAAATCGAAGTCCGCAATCAGGATTACCGCAAGCTCAAGGGAACGTTTGATAAATTTGTGTCCATCGGCATGTTCGAGCACGTGGGCCGCCGCTACATCCCCGGGTTCATGCGCAAGACCCAGGGACTGCTCAAGCCCGGCGGCGTCGGACTCCTCCACAGCATTGGCATCGAACACGTGAAATGGACGGGCGGTTGGGTGAACAAGTACATCTTCCCCGGCGGCTATCTGCCGCGGCTCAGCGAAATCGCCGGATCATTAAGCAGCGCCGGTTTGGTAACCCACGACGTCGAGAATCTGCGGCTGCATTACGCCCTGACGCTCGAAGAATGGGCGCGGCGTTTCGAAAAGCATGTCGAGGACGTCGAGGCGATGTTCGATGAAGCCTTCGTTCGAAAGTGGCGGTTGTTCTTGAACGGCGCCGCCGTGGGATTCCGCTACGGCCACTTGCGGCTCTACCAAGCCCTCTTCGCGAACGGCCTGGAAGCGGACATCCCCCTGACGCGGCGGTACATGTATCCCGAGCCGTCGCCTTTGGAATCCAGCGCCGAGCCCCTCGAAACAGCATGAACCACGGCGAAGCCGCGCGTCATTCCGGCGATTGCCGCGAGGCTTCGCTCCGTTTGCCTTTTTCGATCGCTTCGAGTTTCCCTTCGCTGAGCCTGCGTCCGATCCAGCGAAACGTGCGCGGGAAGTGGCGGCGCAGCGACGTGAGCAGCTTCCCATGCCCGGTGATCACGGCTTCGTAGCGGCGGCGCGCCATTGCGCGCACCATCGCGCGCGCCGCTTTATCCGCTGGCATGGCCAGCCACCGTGGAGCAGGATCTTCGCCGTCCGGGGCCAAGCGGCCCTCGTTGTCCCGCAGCCTGAACTCAGTGGCAATCACCCCGGGCTGAATGCACGTGACCGAAATTCCGTGTTCGGCTAGCTCGTAATGCAGGCTCTCGGCAAGCCCATTGACCGCGTGTTTGCTCGCGGCATAAATGCTCGACGCCGGCGCGCCAAACTGGCCCAAGACACTCGACACCAGCCCGAGCCGCCCCCTCGATTCAATGAGATACGGCAACGCCGCGTATACAGTGTCGACAAGCCCAAACACGTTCGTCTCGAACTGGCGCCGGAAATCCTCGGTCCTCAAGCGTTCGAACATACCATTCACGCCAAAACCCGCGTTCGCCACAGCCACGTCCAACCGGCCGAAGGTGCGCGCCGTTTCGTCCACCGCCGCATCCAACGCCGCGCGGTCTGTCACGTCCGCCTCGATCGCGATGGCCTGCGCGCCGTTCGCTTGCAGCTCCGCCGCCAACGCATCAAGCCGATCCCGCCGCCGCGCCGTCAACGCCAGGCGCGCGCCTTCTTGCGCGAAGCATCGCGCCATCTCCGCGCCAATGCCTGACGACGCTCCCGTGATTAATACCGCCTGATTATGAAACCTGCCGCTCATAGACCATCCCTCGCCTGACTACAGTTCTGACCGCGGGCAACTGCCGCCGCGCGGAGGTTGGAGTATACCAAGGCCACAGGTCTTACCCAAGAGGCGCAAGCGCCGCGTTCCATACGCGATGGAACTACCGTTCCGGCCTTGGCGCTCCTGCGCGCGGGTTGTACAGAGAACGCGTACAGAGTAGACTGTCGATTATCCACGGTGCGCGCGCAAGCGAGCGTCAGCGCGAGAGGTTCTGCCAGCAGGCTGGGCGGCATCCGGCCATATAGAGGGTTTAGCTATGATCACGCGAAGAAACTTTCTGAAGACCGCCGCGGTTGCGTCGGCGCCATTGATTCTTTCGCCCCGGGCCTTGGGCCGCGAGGGGCCTGGACCCAACGATCGGATCAAAGTCGGACTCATCGGCTTGGGCCGCCGCTGTTGGGCGGTGACCGGCGTGGCGTTGGATGTGCCCGAGATCGAGATCGTCGCGGCCTCCGACTGTTTCGCGCCGCGTATTGCCGATATCAAGAGCGCATTCGAGGATCGGTCGGAACACTGGAACGAGTACATCGACTTCCGTCATATGATCGACAAGGAAAACCTCGACGCCGTGATTTGCATCACGACTACGCACGCAAGCAGCTGGGTGGCGTGTCACGCGATGTCGGCCGGCCTGGACGCGTACATCGAAAAAGCCATGTGTCTGAGCGTCGAGGAAGGACGGCACATGGTGAATACCGCTCGCCGGCATGGCGTAGTCACGCAGGTCGGCACGCAACAGCGCAGCATTCCGCTCAACAACTGGGCCAGCGATCTCGTGCGCGACGGCGCCATTGGCAAGCTCGAGAAGGTTGAGGCCTGCAATTTCATTGGCCCCGACGACTGGGAGCCCAAGCCGCCCGAACCGAAACCGGAGGGCGGCACAGTGGGCTGGTGGGATGTCTGGACGAACCAGGCGCCGCTGCGCCCCTACCACACCGATATCCATCGCGGCTGGCAACGTTGGCGCGACTACGAGAACGGAGGTGTCTCTTTCGGCGTGACGGGCTGGGGCACTCACAGCTACGATCAGGTCCAGCGCGGGTTGGGCGCTAACATGACCACGCCCGTCGAGGTGACGCTGGAAGAGCCCTATGAGGTCCGCCGCCTGACCCGGTTCGAGGACGACCGTGAACCCGGCCCCGAGGAAACCGGACAAGACTACTACTGGTTCAGCGAAGAGGACAAGGGCAAACGCGCCCGCGTGACGATGCGCTATGCCGATGGCGTGGAACTCGACCTTAACCTGGACGCCGATTATGGTCCCGGCCTGGGCGCCCGGTTCATCGGCGAAGATGGCTACATCGAAATCAACCGTGATTACATCTGGGCCGAGCCCAAGGACATCATCGACCGCGAGGATCGGCCGGACAAGCTCGAGGTCAACGAGATCAAGCCGCACCTCGAGAACTGGGTCGAATGTATCAAGACGCGAAAGGCCTGCAACGCGGACATCGAATATGCGCAACGCAGCCACACGATCTGTTTTCTCGTGAACGCGATCCGCGAACTCGGACGCGTGGGCGAAACGCTGCACTGGGATCCCGTTCACGAGCGCTTCACGGACAGCGAAGAAGCAAACGCGTTGCTCAAGCGCGAGCGGCGATCGGGATACGAACTGCCCACGTAACACGCTACATTGCGCCTGCTTTTCCGTGCGTGGAATGTCTGCGATACGGGTTACCGGAAGCGGCGATGAAGGCCGGCGTGAATACTACGACGCATTAGTCTGGTCCACAATCGGACCCGACAGAGGGGGAGGGACATGGCGGCATGAAGCGTAGAACATTCCTAAAAGCAGCCGCGTTAGCGCCCATGATTCTGTCGCCCCAGGCGCTAGGCCGGGAAGGACCGGGACCCAATGATCGCGTCAAGGTCGGCCTTATCGGTCTCGGCCGCCGCTGTTGGTCAGTAACGGGCGTAGCGCTGGATGTGCCGGAGCTCGAGATCGTCGCGGTGTCCGATTGTTTCAAACCGCGCATCGACGATTTCAAGAGCGCCTTCGAGGAACACTCGGAGAGGTGGAATGAGTATATCGACTTCCGCCGTATGATAGACGAGGAAAATCTCGACGCCGTGATCTGCATCACCACTACGCACGCAAGCGGGTGGGTCGCCTGTCACGCGATGTCGGCCGGCCTCGATGCGTACATCGAAAAGGCTATGTGTCTGAGCGTCGAAGAAGGACGGCACATGGTCAACACGGCCCGGCGGCATGGGATCGTCACCCAGATCGGAACGCAGCAACGCAGCATACCGCTGAACCGATGGGCCACGGATCTTGTGCGCGACGGCGCCATCGGCAAAGTCCAGCGCGTCGAAGCCTGCGATTTCCGCGGCCCGCGGCCGTGGCCCGGGCGAATGGCCGAGCCGAAACCGCAGGGCGGCACGGTCGGCTGGTGGGATGTGTGGACCAACCAAGCCCCGCTGCGGCCTTATCATACCGGCATTCACCGGGGCTGGCAGGAATGGCTGGATTATGACGGCGGCGGGCTGACTTTCGGGGTCACGGGATGGGGCACGCACAGCTACGATCAGGTGCAACGCGGTCTGGGCGCGGATATGACCACGCCGGTCGAGATCACGCTCGAAGAGCCCTGCGAAGAACGCCGACTGACCCGATTCGACGACGATCGCGAGCCCGGCCCCGAAGAAACAGGCCAAGACTACTACTGGTTTGACGAAAACGATACCGGCCTTCGCGCGCGAGTAACCATGCGCTATGCAGACGGTGTTGAACTTGACCTATGCCTCGACGCGGACGATGGTCCAAATCTCGGCGGACGGTTTATTGGGGAGGATGGTTACATAGAGGTCAATCTCGACCGCATTTGGGCGGATCCCAAGGAAATCATTGAACGCGACGACCGGCCCGACCGCCTCGAAGTCCACGATACGTTGCCACACATCCAGAATTGGGTCGACTGCGTTAAGTCGCGCCAATCGTGCAATGCCGATATCGAATATGCGCAACGCGCGCACACGCTCTGTTTCCTCGTGAAGGCAGTTCGCGAACTGGGGCGCGTGGGCGAAACGCTGCACTGGGATCCCGTTCACGAGCGCTTCACGGACAACGAAGAAGCCAACGCCTTGCTTAAGCGCGAGCGGCGATCGGGATACGAACTGCCCATGTAACACCACCCGGAAGCCCAAACATAGTGTTTGGGTTGGCGGCGCGACGGCTTCCGGCTTTTATCGTTTGACGATGTTTTGTAGACTGTTAGGCACGTTTTTTACAGGGGAACGCGACTGTGGAGGGCGCGGCCGGCAACCCCGGCAGCGAAGACGCGAAGTTACGCTTGTTCATGTCCGGAAAGCAATACCGTGCTCCCGGGCTTGGTCAAGCATCGGGATGGCCGGGCCCCGGCGCGGCAAAACTTACATGAAGAACGTGTTTGTCCCTCGGCTTTGTTGCGAAGGGCTCAACACGGCAAACTGTAACGGGAAGGAGAGAGCTTGATGAACACCATTACGGGGGATGCGGCCGTCCAGGCGGCGAAACAAGCGCTGGAAGCAGGCGAGGGGATCTATCGGCTGGCCCCAACGTGGGTGCCGCGCGCCTTTTTGCAACCAGGCCGCCGGTTGAAACTGCATCCAGATGATTACTACGCGCTCGGCAAGGACCGCGGCGGTATCGACGAGCGTTGGTTCGCCTCCACTACGCCGGCGGACAACGCGGGCGCACCCCCCGATGAGGGCCTCAGCTACGTGGTCCACGAGGGCAAGCGCTTCACCCTGCGCGACGCCATTGAAGGACTGGGCGCGGAAGTCATCGGTGAAACCATTTGGAACAAGTACAATCGCTGGCCGGTGTACAGCAAGTTCTTTGACAATATGGGGCCTATTCCCCATCACTTGCACCAGAACGACGAACAAGCCGCGCGCGTCGGCCGGCTCGGCAAACCGGAAGGCTACTACTTCCCGCCGCAGTTGAACGCCATCGGCAACAACTTCCCCTACACGTTCTTCGGCCTTGAGCCCGGCGTCACACGCGCTGACGTATTGCGTTGCCTCGAGGATTGGAACAAAGGCGACAACGGCATACTCGATTTCTCAAAGGCGTACCGGCTCAAGCCGGGCACGGGCTGGATCGTGCCCCCCTGCATTCTCCACGCGCCCGGCTCGCTCTTGACCTATGAACCCCAGTGGGGTAGCGACGTATTCGCCATGTACCAGTCCATCGTCGAGGGACGCGACGTCTGGTGGGATCTGCTAACCAAGGACGTGCCCGACGAGCATAAGAACGATCTCGACTATATCGTCGATCTCCTCGACTGGGACGCCAACGTAAATCCGTCGTTCAAGGACAGCCACTACCTCGAACCCATCGCCGACGCGGGCTCAGACAGCGAAGGCTGGGTGGATAAGTGGGTGGTCTACGGCGAGGTGAACGGCGAGCAACGCTTTTCCGCTAAAGAACTCACGGTAATGCCAGGGGCGACCGCGACCGTCAAGGACAACGGCGCGTCCGGCGTCATTCTCATGCAGGGCCGTGGCCGGATCAACAATCATGCGCTGGAATGCCCGTCCATGATTCGCTTCGGCGAGATGACCGAGGATGAAGTCTTCATCACCGAAAAGCGCGCCAAGGAGGGCTACACCGTCGAGAATCTTGGCAAGGAGTGTCCGCTCGTGCTGTTGCGTTATTTCGGCCCGGACGTTCATCCAAAGTTCCCGAAAGCGGGCGATCACAAGCGGTAGCGCGTCCGCGTCCCGGTCTGCAACAGCTTGCAGACCGGGACATGAAGCTGGCCGGCTCCTATCGCGCTCCGGCCCCGTTCAGGCGGGTGCGGCGGGAATCGGCGTAACGAAACAACGGAAGAGGGAGGCACTGACCAATGGCGAACACATTTCCGAAACTCCACAATGCAGCATGGCCTGGCGTAGTGGGCAAGGATCCCAACAGCGATAATCCACCCATCGATCTGGATACCATGCTTGACTACACGGCGAACGCCGAAGTCAACGGACAGAAGTTCGACGGAGTCGATCTGTTTCTGGCGGACCCGCACGTCTCCATTGATTCGTCGGGCGACGACCTAAAACGGCTAGCCGAAAAATTGCAATCGCGGAACCTTGTAACCGGATCAATGGTCGCGCCCGTGTGGCCGCCGGTAGGCGGCGGAGCCGCGTGCGACCCCGGCGAAGGGCGGAAGAAGTACTTGGAGCAGGTGCGTAAGGCATGCGGCATCGCCCAGTTCCTCGAAGATCTGGGGGTGCGCCCGTACGGCGTCATCCGGATCGACTCCGCCGTCGATCCGGGGACATGGTCCGAAGATCCGGAGGGCAATCAGAAGAACATCGCCGAGACGTTTCAGGAGGCAGGCCGTATTGCCGCCGATCATGGGCAGCGCCTGGCCGCCGAAGGCGAGATCTGCTGGGGCGGCATGCATAGCTGGCGGCGCATGGTGCAATTGCTCGAAATGACGGACATGCCAAACGTCGTCGGCTTCCAGGCGGACATGGCCCACACCCTGCTCTACGTCATGGGCTACAACGCTCCAGAAGACGCTATCCTGCCACAGGACTTCGACTGGTCGGACCGCAACCAACTCGACGCCGCGCTCAAGCAGTTGACCGGTGCGCTCCGTCCATGGACCATCGACTTCCACGTGGCGCAGAACGACGCCACGGTGTTTGGCTCGGGCTCCCATGACAAGACGGGACGGCACTGTCTGCCCAACGATCCCAACGGCAAGCTCGACATCGCCCATCATGCGGGATTCTGGATGCGCGATGAAAACGGAAACCTGACAAAAGCGTTTCAGCACATCTGCTGGGACGGCTGCATGTTCCCGAACAATGTCATGGCCGACCCCAAGACCTGGAACGACATCCTCGCGGCCATGCTGTCGGTTCGTGACGCGCACGGCTGGTAAACCGGCGGCGTTCAACGAACACACGACGTCGAGAAGAGAATTCGTGAATCCGGGAGTGCGGCGGCATGCCGTTGCTTCAGCGACGGGATTGGCCACGCTCCCACAAGACGCTTCAAGCACGGAAAGGAATAGACATGAGCGCAAAGAAACCATTAAACATCGGGCTCATCGGCTGCGGCTTCATGGGGCGTGCCCATTCCAACGCCCACGCTAAGGTCAGTCACTTTTTCCACAATCTGGCCTACAAGCCTGTGCTGAAAGCCATTTGCGACGTGGACGAAACGAAGGCGAAGGCTTTCGCCGATGCATGGGGTTACGAAAGTGTTGAAACCGATTGGCGCCAACTCATCGCGCGCACCGACATCGACGCGATCGACATCTGCGCCCCGAACAATGCTCACCATGACATCGCCATCGAAGCCGCCAACGCAGGCAAAATCATCCTCTGCGAAAAACCGCTCGCCATGAACGTATCCGAAGGCAAGGAAATGGTGCAGGCCGTCGAACAGACCGGCGTAGCGAATATGGTCTGGTACAACTACCGGCGCGTACCCGCGGTGACACTCGCGAAGAACATCATCAACGAGGGGAAACTCGGGCGTATCTTCCATTACCGCACCATGTTCCTCCAAGACTTCACCATCGCCGAGGACCTGCCGCAGGGCGGTCCCGGCTTGTGGCGCCTCGATGCCAGCGTGGCGGGCAGCGGCGTGACAGGCGACCTACTCGCGCATAACATCGACACGGCCATGTGGCTCAATGGCCCTATCACGGAAGTCAGCGCGATGACGGAAACCTTCGTCAAGGAGCGGAAGCACGTAGAAACGGGCAAGAAGCAGCCCGTCGGCATTGACGACGCTTCGCTCTTCTTGGCGCGATTCGCCAACGGATCGCTGGCGACCTTTGAAGCCACCCGCTACGCCCGCGGCCACAAGGCCCTGTACACCCTCGAGATCAACGGCGAGCACGCCTCCATCTTCTGGGACCTGCACGATCTGCACCGGCTCGGCTACTTCGATCACCGGGACGAATCTGTCGTGCGCGGATGGCGCAGCATTCATGTAACCGACCATGATCAGCCATACATGGATAAATGGTGGGTGCCCGGTCTGCAGATCGGTTATGAACACTCCTTCGTACATCAGATGGCGGATTTCCTCAGGGGCCTTGAGACCGGCAAGCCCGCGTCGCCCACCTTCGCCGACGCGCTCGAAACGCAACGCGTCTGCGAGGCGGTGCTTGAAAGCGCCAAGACCCGTCAGTGGACGCCGACGGGCTTGTAAGCGCTCTGGCGCACACGGGCGCTGGAAGCGCTTGGCGGATTCAACGACGCCAATCTCCGGCGGCTCGGTCGCCGGTTGGTGGCCTTGCCGAGGAGGTTGGCGTCTAACTTCACCTGATGGGCGGCGGTCACTGCCGTAATAACGGGGCTCCGAAATGGTAATGCCGCTCAAGACTGAAGCGGCCACTGGAAGGGCATGCCTAGACCGAATGGCGTGGAAAGCGTGTCTCTATTTCAACAGCAATGCGATTGCAGCCCCCGGCGCACGCGTGCGCAAAGCGAAAGGCCCATGAACATGTCCCACAAGACGTCTCGTCCATTACTTTGCATTTCCCTCCTCGCCATGCTGGCTGCGCTTCTTACGATAACGGCGGGGTGCGCGACGCTTGGCGAACAACGCCCCGAAACAGGCGCTGCGCAGCGGCCTCAAGAATGGACGGCGCTGTATCGTAACGGCGACGCGGGCTATCCGCGGTTCCGCATTCCCGCACTGCTTGCGTTGGATAACGGCGCAGTGCTCGCCTTCGCAGAGGGGCGCCAGCCGGAGTTCGAGGGCCAACACGACGACCACGCCATGAACGACATCGTGCTGCGGCGCAGCCTCGACGGCGGTGATTCGTGGGAACCGCACCAAGTCATCGCCGAGATGGGCGGCGATTCTCTCAACGACCCATGCGCCGTATATCTGCCCGATACGGGACGAGTACTGCTCATGTTCCAACGCTTTCCCCGCGGCTACCATGCGCGCGTCATGGAACACACCGAGATGGCCGAACTCGGCTACGGCGGCCCGCGCAACACACAGACATTCGTTACGTACAGTGATGATGACGGCGCCACATGGTCCGAGCCCCGAGACATCACCCGAAGCGTGCGCGCCGAAGACGCCATCAGTGTGGGCAGCCCGGGTGTGGGCGTCGTGTTGAGCCGTGGCGAGCACGCCGGCCGCGTTCTCATCCCGCTCTACGAGACCATTCCCCTCGGCGACGGCGAGCGCTACTGGCGCAACCGCGTGGCGATCAGCGACGACGGCGGCGAGACCTGGCGGACGAGCGAACGCGTTCCCGACGACACACTGACCGGCTATGGAAACGAGGCGCAATTGGCCGAACGGGCTGATGGCTCCATTCTCATGCACGCCCGCTGGCAGGAAGGCGCGAACCGCGTCCTTCAAACCGTCAGCCGTGACGGCGGCAAAACTTGGGGGCCTATCGCACCAAGCCCGGATCTCGTCACTACACCCTGCATGACAAGCCTCTTCTCCTATTCCGAAGACGGCAATGCATGGCTCCTTGCTTCGCTGCCCAAATCCGAGGAAGGCCGCGAAAACGGAACCATTATGCTGAGCCGCGACGGCGGCGAAACTTGGGCCTTCGGTCGCTCGGTTTACGACGGCGGTTTCGCGTACAGCTGCCTGACGAAGTTGCCCGACAACCGCGTTGGACTGCTTTTCGAGCGCGGCCCTTACATAGACCTATGCTTTATGACGATAGACATCGATTGGCTGCTCGAAGCAGACGCGGCTGACTAACAACGCGTAAGGCGCCCGGTGTCCCTGGTGAACAAGGCTTTCACTCACACACTCTCGAGAAAGGGGTTATATCATGAAAGTAGGCATCAACCTGCTGTTCTGGACCGATATGGTGACGGACAAACACCTGCCCGTCATCGAACAGATGAAAACTATCGGCTACGATGGCGTCGAGTTTCCACTGTTCGGCGGCGAAGTCTCCCATTACCAGCACATGGGCCAAGCGCTCACGGATATGGGCATGGCCGCCAGCGCGGTAACCGTGATCCCCGGCGCGGACTGCAATCCCATCAGTACGGACGAATCAAGCAGGCAACGCGGCTTGGACCACCTAAAGTGGGCCATTGACGCTTGCCACGCGCTCGGCGCGGATACGCTTGTGGGGCCCTTCTACCAGCCGTTAGGCGAGTTCACTGGCGAGCCGCCCACGGAGGATGAACGTAAATGGGCCGCCGAGGTACACCGCAACGCGGCCGAACACGGAGCGCAGCAGGCGGGCGTGACGATGGCTGTCGAACCGCTCAACCGCTTCGAGTGCTACTTTCTGAACACGCTCGATCAAGCGGCGGACCATGTGCGCCGGGTGGATCACCCCTATCTTCAAGCCATGTTCGATCCCTTCCATGCGAATATCGAGGAAAAGGATATCGTGGGCGCATTGCGGCGCAACATGGACGTCATCCGGCACGTGCACATATCGGAGAACGACCGGGGCGCGCCGGGCTCGGGACATACGCCTTGGGCCGGGATATTCACCGCGCTGGTCGAAGCCGGTTACGACGGCTGGCTCACTATCGAGGCTTTTCGCCGCGCCTTGCCCGGTCTGGCGGCGGCCACGCGCGTGTGGCGCGAGTTCGATGCGCCTGAAGCCGTGTTCGAAGGGGGCCACAACTTCATCCGTGAATCCTGGCGAGCGCAAGGCGGCTTATAAACAACAGCCGTAGCGGGAGCCCAAATGCCCCCTCAGGCGAAGCAGCCACTCTGATTCGCACGCATCGTCGGCTCCAACGGTTGCCCGCCTTCTGCGTCGGCTGGGCATAATGGTTGCCCCTGAGGTGTTTTCGCGGCATAATATCAATGTGTGTTTTGACGCGCGCGGCGGGTATGTATTACCCGCCTGCCGCCAGTTTTTGGCCTTATTTGTAGGAGAATTATTTCATGACCACTGCGCTGCCGCCCGGCCCGCAGCGGGTGCAGATTCAGACTCAGTCGGGTTGTAATGGCCGCTGTGTGTTTTGCCCGAATGAGGACACGCTCAAGGCGGGCATATCCCAAGGCAAGATGTCGGAGGAGTTGTTCCGGAAGATCATCGACGATCTGGCCGAGACGAATCCTAACCGGGTCAGTCTGTACCTGATGAACGAGCCCATGGCGGATAAGCGCCTGCCCGACTTCATCCGCTACACCACGGAACGAATCCCCCAGACCTCGACCCTCGTGACCACCAACGGGACCTACCTCAACGCGGAACGGGCCGAAGCCATGATCAGCGCGGGGCTCAAACGCCTTAAGGTAAGCCTGCAATCTCTGGACCCCGAGAAGAATCGGGCGATCATGGGATACAGTAGCGAGAAGGTCATCGAAGGCGTACTGGCCACGAAACGGGTCATGGATCGGATGCGCGCGACCAAGTTCGACCTGCGCGTCTCCATGGTCGTGACAAAGGACAATCGCGAAGAAATCGACCGTGCGCGCAGATTTTGGAAGCGCAACGGCGTGCGCCTCGTCACCTCGGCCCTCGAGAATCGCGGCGGCAATATCGGGAACGCGGAAGAAATGAACGACGGGGCCATGCACGTGCGCGACCATTGCATACGGCCGTCGCGCGAGATGTGTATCCTCTATAATGGCGATGTGGTGCTGTGTTGCGTGGATTGGTATCGCAAAGTCATTCTCGGCAACGTCGCCGAACGCCATGTCGCCAAGGTGTGGAATGATGAGCCCGTCCAGCAAATCCGCGAGGGGTTTAGCGAACAAAAACCAGAACTACTGCCCGACTTGTGCTTGAACTGTACGGAAAGCGCATGCGCCAATCGACACCGCCGCGGAATCCGATCGTTCCTGCGCAGACTTGCCGCCAATTTCTGAGAGGGCGCGGCGCGCCTATTTGCGCCGGTCGATGACGTAGTTGGATCCAGACAGGCTCTTCGTGTACTTCTTCATCTGATTCACGCGGGCGGACAAGTCCGCGATGTGCGAAATCGCGTTCCGCCCCGCCACCACCACCCCAATCGAGCAACTCATAAGAGGGTACGTCCGGATTTGTCCGTCCCGGTCTTCCGTGTGAATGCATCCTTGCTGACGGTGTTCATCGTCATAGAACCTTAACACGATCTGATCAAAGTGGCGGATTATACTTTCGCAGGCGCCGCGAATAATGTCGGGCGGCGTCATAAACACGAAATCGTCGCCGCCCACCTGGCCGACGTAGGTATCGGGAGAGCGATACTGCTGGAGCGTGTTCGCGAGAACGAGCGCGGTCATACGCAGCACCTCGTCGCCACGCTCGAAACCATAGGTGTCATTAAACGCCTTGAAATGGTCGATGTCGAAGTGGGCCAGAGCAAATGGCTCCCCGTTCGCCAGCCGCCGGTCCGCCTCCCGCATAATGGTAAGATTGCCCGGTAGTCCCGTGAGCGGGTTAGCGTTTACATCGCGCTGTCGCCGCGCCAGAGATAGGCGCACCCGGGCAGCCAACTCTGTGGCGTCCACGGGCTCGACCACGTAATCATCCACCGGCGCATCGGCCCAGGTGTTCTCGGAATCAGGTCCCCCTCTAAATACCCCGATCACCGGAAAATGACTGAAGACGTTGTGGCGCTCGACCAACTGAAGCCGCTGCCGTTGGACGGCGCCGCTCCATTCGAGATCGAGCACGATGCATTGGGGAAACTGGGTATAGATGGTTTCGTGAAGCTCTTCCCAATTGGACAACGCGTTCACGCTGAACCCGGCCTCAACAAGCGCGTCGTGCAGCAACTGGCGTGTATCGGGATCGCTATGCGCTAGCACGATCAGCGGTTGGGCCTGAAGATCGCCCGGCCTATGCTCCATCAGGCCCCCACGGTGAACACATCTACACCAAGGGCGTATTCGGCCTCGGCGTCAGCCAAAATGGCGCCGATTTGCGAGTCGGAGAGTTCAAGTTCGCGATAGGCCTCATGATCAAGCTGCCCCAAAACCGCGTCGCCTGTGGCGCCATAACCCATTCCCCGGGCGAGAAGGTCCGCCAAATGGACGATGGCGGTAGTTTGGTATTGCTTCTTCGCCGCTCGGGGGTTGTGATGGTGCGCCAACGGTAGGGTCAAGCGATCGGGAAACCGCCATTCGCGGGCGGTCCATCCGGCGACCCGGCAGTGATCGGCGCCGAAAGTCGCGCGTTCGGCCTCGCTGATGTGAACCCCTTCCTCGATAGCTTTTGCTGATGCCTTCGACCACACATCGGGCGAGAGATAAACTAGGATGACCTTGCCGAGGTCGTGAAGCAATCCAGCCATCATAACCTCTTCGACATCTTCCGCGTTGATCTCTCTCCCAATTCGCCGGGCGATCATGGCGGCCCCAAAGCTGTGGTTCCATAACCCTTGGCCATCGGCGCCCAGACCATCGAAGATCGCCGTACCCAAGACCAGCCCCTTCACCACGTTGAACCCCAGAAGCACCACGGCATGCCGCACACTGCTGATCCGCTCGGGAAAACCGTATACCGGCGAATTGACGAAACGCAGCACCTTGGCGCACAGCACTTGGTCCGCCGAAATAATGTCGGCCACTTCCATGGCGCTGGAGTCTTTGTCTTCGGCAAGCGTGCTTATCTGCCGGATTACTCCCGGCAGGGTAGGCAGATTAGCGAGGTGAGTTACCTGTTTTTCGAGTTGGCTTATAGCGGATGACACAATGCAAAAGTCCTTATCCCCGACTTGCGCAACCCCAAACTCGTCCCCCCCCGTCGATTACGTTGGGTGGTCGCGATTACGCTGGGTGGTCGCGCAGAACATGCTCCATAATGGGCTTCAGCCGCAGCAGAATCGGATCCTCGACATTCTCGAACCGCGCTTTCTGAATCGCCAGGCGTTGCGGCCTGGTATCGTCCTCGCCATCGTCTTCGCGCTCCACCACCACGAAAGCGATGCCCGCGTTCCGGAGCCGCTCTAGCAAGCGCTGAGTCAGCACGGTTCCCGACGGACATAAGGTCGCCCCACTACTGTTCTCCACGGGATCAGCTACCGCCTGCCCGGCTTCAACCTGGCTTAAAGCTATCCGCTTCTTGCGCATATTGACGTTATCATGCCCCCAATATCTTGTGAACCCCGAGACACCCCGAAATACTAACAAAATCGGCACGGGATTGCAGCGTCTTAACCCTTTGCCAAGGCAACTGGCGCAAAATGTCCCCGTCAGCGCTGACCGAGTATAACACAGCCTAAGGCGCGCCTGCTTGCCACAGGCGCGCCTCGGGTCAAGAGAATGAGCCTACCCTTCGGAACTCCGGCCACGTTCAGTGGTGCGAGAAACAGCGCTCCATGCTAAAGACCATCGTTGCGCCCGTTTCGTTACAGGCCTCGATGGCTTCATAGTCATTCACGCTGCCGCCCGGCTGCACAAAAGCCGTGACGCCGGCCTGGACTGCCGCGTCCACCGCGTCGCGAAAAGGAAAGAATCCGTCGGACGACAGCACGGCGCCCTCCAAGGACTCCGCGCCCTTGTATTTCCGCTTCGCCTTGGCGATGGCCTGTTCCACGGCGCCCACGCGATCCTGCTCGCCCGTGCCCACGGCCAGCGTTTGTCCGTTACGCGCAATCACGCAGCCGTTCGAGCGCACGTGAATGTTCACGTACCATGCGAACAGAAGATCCTCGAGTTCCTGTTCGTTCGGCTCGCGGGCAATGTCGATACGCCCTTTGCTTTTATGTTCGTTATACGCCGGCGCAAGGTCCGCCGTCGAGCGAATACGCGAAAGATAGGGCTGCGCCAGCACGATGCTGCCGTCGTCGAACACCTTCACCTCGACGGCGTCGCCAGCGTCGCCCACATACTTCGGCAGCGCATTCAAGGCGGGCAGCCGGATGATCCGCATTTCCTTATTTCGTTTGAAACGCGCAAAATCTTTAAGCGTCTCCAGCCCGTCGGCGCTGAAGGCCGGGGCCGCCACGCCCTCGATGATGGACTCCATTATTGCTTCCGCCGTAAGCGCGTCGACTTCGGTGTTGAATACAACGACACCGCCAAACGCCGCCTGTGCGTCCGCGTCGCGCGCGCGCCGGAAAACTTCAGCCAAGGGCATATCGCCGGTGCGCATAGCCACGCCCGACGGGTTGCAATGCTTCATCACCGCGCACGCGGGCCGCTCCAGATACTTCAGCATGCCCACGGCGTGGTGCATGTCTTCGATGTTGGTTTGCGACAGGCCGCTCTTGCCCGTCTTCAGCACCTCGTAAGCGCCCAGCACCAGCCCCTGTCCGTTGGCGGGCCGGTAAAATGCCGCCGGCTGGTGCGGATTCGTGCCGTACCGGAGATCCTCGACCTTCTCGTAGTGCTTACCCAGCAGCTCAAAGCCGTCAGGGAAGGCGCCCTCGGTCCGGGTGCGATACATTTTCTTGAGATCGTCTTGCGCCATGGCGGGTATCCTCCTCAAGGAGAATGCTGAATCGAAGACAAACGCGCTCGGGCCCCGTGCTTCAATCCAGTGCCCAGGCGAACGGCAGGTTATCGTCCCTGCCGCTTCCCCGTGGTTGTTTCCACGCGCATCGCCAGTCACGGCGGGACCTGTTCAACAACACGGACTCCGGGCTGCGCGGGAGCGCGCGACCAAGCGTCCGAGGCGGACCGTTATCTTGCCAAACCCGCGGGTGAAAGTCAAAAGCGGCGCCAAGGCGGAAAAAAGGCGGCCCCCTTTCGGGAACCGCCCGCTCCACATTCGAACGTTCGCGTCTCGCGTGATTATTCGCCTGCCTGGAACCTTTCGGCCCAACCGGCCACATCGGCTTCATCGGGATCGCCAGCGAACACGATGGTCCGGTAGCGCACGGTGAACGTCTCGCCTCCTTCCAAAGGCAGCGGATCATCCATGAAATCAAATGGCGTCGGCGACATGAACCCGTAATCGCGGTTGAACCACGGCGCGGGGTACAGAGGATTGCCGGTATGCTGCACGAGGGCTAACCCTTCTGTTTCGCCATGATGTTGGCCAAACATGGCCGACCATGACGCGCCGGTGTGGCCGCGCGCTTCTTCTTCATTGACGTTGCCTTCCGAGTCCACGATGGTTCCCGTGCCCAACGGGGCCTGTTCGGGCCCGCGATCCTCATCGCCCGGCGCGAGTTCCGGACGCATGCGCGCGCTGAAGAACGAGTGGCCCGTCGGCCCGACTTGCAGGTCTTTCAACACCTCGAAGTCGAACTCAAAATCGAGAAGCCGGATGTTAGGCGTGGGCGCCGTGATGGTAACGGTGCGCGTGTCGCGCAGCTGATGCGCGTCATGCTCGGGCACGATCCAGTCGCATTCGTCCTGAAGCACGACCCGGTCGCCCGTCGCCTCGATAATTCGCGGATTGCGCGAAAACACCTGCCCGGTTTCAAGCACATCACGGGGCTGCCAGTAGTTGCCCCGCTCGACGCTTTCCGAGCGCACCCAATCCAAGCTGACATACAGCGAACTATGGTGCGGATAGGGCTCCTGATCCCACGCAGTCACGCTTTCCCCCGTCGCCGGGCCGGTAACGGGATAGAAGAATGGGTACTTGTGTTCTTCGCCGAACTTGTAGGCGGTGAATTCCTCGCCGTCCACGTATACGACCAACCGGTCTTCCTCGACCGCGGCGCCGACTGATTGGGCCTCTTCGGCCTGGGCGGCAAACGGCGTCAAGAAAAGTCCCAGCGCCAACAATAGCGCCGCGCTGCCTGATGCTACGTGCTTCATGATACTCAATCTCCTTCCGTTTCGGTTCAGGGCTAAACCACGCCCACCTCCCTCACATTGACCAATCCATCATAACCATCTACCGGCGATCATGTCTATAGGCGCCCCGCAGTTTACAAAGGAACACGTGACAGGGCTTCGCAGTAGTGGCAGAGGTGCGCCGCCCGGGACGGAAGCAGCGCAACCTCTTACCCTCTGACGGAAGTGCTGCCCCCCAGCGGGAACGCGCACTCTTTCGTTTTCGAAAGTCCAGTCTCGAACACTCGGGCCTTCGCACTCCGGGCATTGGCGTACCCAGAGGGACATGTCGCTTCGAGTGCATCAGGACGCAGAAACCGCGTGGTCCAAATACCTTACGAGAAGACGAAACACGACAGGCCTAGCGGGGCCTGACCTTGACAGCGAACCACGGGTACGCTAGTATTCAGTTAGGATCTGACCTGGGGCTGGACCCCACAGTAGGATCCACCGGGCCCTCAAGCAGGGCCCTTCCTTTTCTATCAGCGTTCCACAATTCCTTGCGGATGTGACTTGCTTGCTACGGTACACAATACCGGTCCAAGCCGGTCAAAGTAGTTTCCGCCGCCTTTCTTCCGAATATAACCTCCGGCCTGATATCTCTGATACAGGAAATAGGCGTTCACATCGACCAATTGCACAAAGTAAGAGTGG
>PUMX01000018.1 GCA_003552485.1 Candidatus Hydrogenedentota bacterium | reverse complement strand
CGTTCCTGCGAACGTTGCGTGTTGGAGGCAGTATTGCGCTGGTTGATGCGCCGCCATGCAATGACGCCCGTGACGACACTTGCGAGGATGAAAAATATGAGCAAATAGACAGCAATGGTGACAAGCCATTCGAAATGCGACATAGCACTCTTTCCTTTTCCCGCCGCTCCACGGGGCGCTAAGGCCCCGTCCCAAGGTGGCGCGTATGACCGCCGCGCTGTTCGTTCGACGCGGGCGGATGCCGTAATTCGGAGCTACGGGTGACCAGGGTTAGATCGAGACGTCGAGATGGAGTCCTTCGTCGCCTGCTGGCCTCTTATGCGCTGTTTCGCCAGGGCGCTTCTCGTCATCCCTGTGGCTCTTGGACTGCCCGGAGGACGTATTCGCGCCCTTGCCATCCGGGTCGACGTCGCGGTCCTTCAGTTCCTCGGCCTCATTGACCTGCGTCTCGACTTTCATCCGGATTTGCCGCTGTTCCATGGCCTGCCGCTGTTGAGCGGTCAGGTTGGCGCGGCCGTGCGCTTGCAGAATACGCTCAGCCAACAGTGTGCGCGCCACTTCGGTTTGCATATCGATAGGTTGTGGCATCACGTTCCTCCATTCAAGACCTGACGCAACTGCTTTACGGCGGCGCCATGGACTTGGCAGATTCGTGATTCGGAAACGTTGAGCACCATGCCTATCTCTTTTAACGTCAATTCTTCATAATAATATAAGTTCAGCACCTTCTGTTGCTGTTCGGGCAACTGCAGGATGGCCTCAACCAGCTGGTCACGGCGCTCGTGGGTTTCGGCGCTGACGTCGGGCGCTGGGATGTGGGTGTCCTCGACGATCTCGTGGCGCCGCCATTCCTCGGTGTCCTGAGACGACAGATATGTGTCCAGCGAAATGAGTTGCACCAATTGAAGCTGGGCCAATGTCTTTTCGACTTGTTCCGGCTCGACGCCCAGTTGTTCGGCTATCTCTCCGGCGCTGGGCTCGCGTCCGTTCAGGTGGCGCAGGCTTTCCCGGGCGGCGCCTACTTTGCGGGCCATAGCGCGCAACGAGCGGGGCGCCCAGTCGAGTGAGCGAATCTGATCGATGATAGCGCCGCGCACCCGTATAGCGGCGTATGTCGAAAATTTGATGGATTGCTGGTGGTCGTACTTGTCGAGCGCGTCAAGCAGGCCCAACACGCCCCACCCGATCAAATCGTTCATGTCGATGCTGGCCGGGCAATGGATAGCGATACGCCCCGCGATATACCGCACCACTTGCATGTGGCGGAGAACCAGCGCCTCGCGGGCTTCTTGGTCGCCATTTTCTTTCCAGCGAACCCAGAGTTCCTTTTCGTCCTCAGTTTTCAACGCAGGCTTTCAACTCTTTCCTGTTGACTGACGATCTCGGTGATGCGCAACCCGAAGCGTTCATTTACCACCACAACATCGCCTCTGGCGATCAGTTTGCCGTTGATGAGCAGTTCCACGGGCTCGTCGACGCCGTGTCCGATCTCGATAATGGAACCAGGCCCCAGTGAGAGTATGTCTTGAAGCGGCATTTCCACGCCGCCGAGCCGGGCGGTAGCCACCAGTTGGATATCAAGTATTATGTCGAGATTGGCGGCGTCTTGAGCGCCGGCATCGGCTTGCTGGCCGGTCATAGTGTACTCCTGCTGATGTTGCGCGCGGGGTTCCGCCCCCCCATTGTCAGACGCGGGCTCCGACGTGAGAAGCCGACGGACGCCGTCGTCCAGTATCAACCAACTCTCTCCGGCGGGCGCGTCTCGCACTTCGAAGATTGCTTTACCCCCCGCCGCCTGGGCGCCGGCCGAGTCCATCAGCGCGGCAATCGAGTCGGAATCGGCCGCGACGATTGAGACCTCGCCGAGTTCCAGGTCGCTATCGCCCAGTTGCCGCACGTAGTCCACGGCGCCGCCCAGCGCTGATTGCAGCAACTCACGAACAATGGGGCTGCCCGGTTCGGCATCATCGCCCATACCTGCCGCGCCGAGGTACGCAGCGAGATCAGCCTGGCGCATGACCATCGTCACGGCGCCGTAGGGGCCTGCGAGGCCTTGGACTAACACGGCCGGTTCCTCGACAAATGCCTCCAGCGCCTGCGCCGTGGGTTTTTCGCCGCTCACAATGGATATGGCGGCGGCTTGTGTCCCGCTGGCGAGCGCCAAGCCGTCGAAAAAACCCTGAGCAATCTCTTGAACCATGTTTTCGGGCACGTCTTCACTCATAGTCTATCCCGTAACCACGTCGGTAATCTGCACAGCGCTTTGGTCCTTATGACGACCGCACCGCGCCAGGAAACAGGTCTGGCCGCCAATCTGCACTGGAATAGGCGCGTTTACTTCTGTAGACAGCGGGATCACATCGCCGGTCTGCAGATGCGCGAGGTCGTTCAGCGTGAGTTGTACGCGGCCCAACACCGCCTCAACCGGCACATTGACGGAGCGCAAACACCGCTGGATCTGATCCCTCGTGCGTACAGCCAACTCGGGGGGCATTTTACGCTTGAAGTGCGCCTGTTGCGAGATCTGATCCAGAATAGGATTGAGAACGACCAAGGGCACGCACACATTCATTGTGCCCACGATCTCCCCCACGTGGATTTGGTAACCCACGAGGATGGTCATCTCACTGCCGGCGACGATCTGAATAATGAGCGGATCGCTCTCCTGCGTAACCACGGACAAGTCAAACTCGATAAGCTGAGCCCATGACCGTTGCCAGCAGTCAAGTATCATGTCCATCAAGCGGTTGAGGATGCGGTCCTCGATCTCGGTTAATTCACGCGGCTGCGAAATGCTGGCGCCCCGTCCGCCGAGCACGCGGTCAACAATGGGGAACACCATGCCGGGATTTAGTTCGAGTACGGCGTTACCTTCGAGCGGCGCCATGTCGATCACCGCTAACGACGTGGGCCGGCTGACCGAGAGGATAAACTCGTCGTATGTAAGTTGATCGATGGAATTGAGGTCCACGCGGACCACGCTGCGGAGAAACGGCGGCAGGACGATGTTGAGTTCGCGCGCAAACGCGTCAAACAGGCTTTGCAGCCCCTTGAGTTGCTCTTTCGATACACGCTCCGGCCGGCGGAAATCGTAGGTGACTAGATCGGGATGAGAATCGAGCGGACTGCTGGGCTCGGTTGTTTCATTGGTGTCGACCTCCCCTGACGCCACGGCGTTCAATAGTAGATCGACTTCGTCCTGACTAAGAATATCCGCCATACTGCTTCAACCCCGCCTATGTGCAGATGCTACCCTGGCAACGGTGGTGGCGCTGATCGCTCCAGAAAAAGCGAGCCCCAACGCTCGTTTTCTTAGTTCCGAAGTTTCGCCACCTCGGCAAGTGCCTGCGCGAATCCTTTTCATCTTCCGGCGTTCGCCGCATACCCATCCTTATCTAGCGCGCCAAGTATAGCATTGTGTTAGCGCAGGGAACAAAAACACACCACGTTCTTAATCACCCATGAGAAAGTGGCATATCCTCATTAGCAGCCTTTCGCGCAGTGTCATGGTTGGCTGGTCCATTTACTCGCCGGTCGAGCAAGCGCAAAGCTGCGGCGGCCGGCAGAAGCCAGCCGGGATGTCAACGCGTGGCGCGCGATACGCGTTTGCTAAGTAGAAGGCGAGCGTGGAAATCGTTACCCTTTCGCAAACCCAACAGTTCGCCTCTATCCCAAAACAGCGCGCGGGTCCCTCACCCACGCAAGACCCGCGCGCGCCTCCTTCCCCAACCCAGAGGAATCCCGCTTTACGGGATTCCTCCATCATTCTCTGGCCCCCATTATTCTTGGTGTGAACATTGCGCTGGATTCCGCCGGAATAGGTCAAGAGACTACCCTGCTCGCCTCGATTTTCGAGGTTCTGTGCTGCGGAGCACTTTGACATTCTTGTTCCGCCACACTAGGCTGCTTTCGTCATAAAGGCGCGGGGGAGGCCATGGGGGTCTTCCGTGAACAGAGGTGAGGTCGGAGTATGAACATCATTGTGTCCGAGGCGGTTGGTACGGGGCTGCTGATGATCTTCGGTTCCGGTGTGGTGGCTAATGCTTTATTAGAGGGCACGAAGGGCCATAATGTTGGCAGCAATTGGATGGTAATTACTATGGGGTGGGGCATGGGGGTGTTTGTTGGCGTGTTCACCTCGGCGCAATTCAGCGGCGGACATATCAACCCGGCAGTGACGATTGCGTTGCTGGGCGCGGGCAAACTGGACGCTGCGCTCGTGCCTCAGTATCTCATTGGGCAAATGATCGGCGCATTCATCGGCTCCTCGCTGGTCTGGATGCACTATAGGGACCACTTTGTCCGCACGGAAAACAAAGATATCAAGTTAGCGGTGTTCTGCACAGCGCCGGAAGTACGCAACACGCCTTCGAATTTCTTCTCAGAAGTTCTCGGGACTTTTGTGCTGGTCTTGGCTGTGCTCTTGCTGGCGGAGCCCGAAGTGGGCCTTGGGGCGCTGGACGCCCTGCCTGTGGCGCTCGTCGTGCTTGGGATTGGTCTGGCTCTGGGCGGAACGACGGGCTACGCCATCAATCCCGCCCGCGACCTTGCGCCGCGATTGGCGCACTTCGTCCTTCCCGTCTCCGATAAGCGCGACAGCGATTGGCGCTATGCCTGGATTCCCGTGGCGGGACCGGTGGTTGGCGGGCTGCTTGCTGCTGGATTCTTTCTTATCGCGGTAACCGGGGACGCGCCGTAGTTCTCAGCGTAGCGCTGGTTTTTGAACATGGCCCCAAGGGCCGCGTATGCTCACTTTGAACCTTGGGAGGCGAGGCGCGCCGCGCGCTGCTTCTCACAACCAGGAGGCCATTCGGATACGCCCATGGAATACGTACTCGCACTCGACCAAGGCACCACCAGTTCACGCGCCATCGTTTTTGACCACAGCGGTAAACCCTGCAAAGCCATGCAGCAGGAATTCGCCCAGCATTTCCCTCAGCCGGGATGGGTCGAGCACGACCCCGCCGAGATCTGGGAAAGCCAATGGCAGGTGGCGATGGGGGTGCAGGAGGCCTCTAATCTGTCCACGGCCAACCTGTCGGCCATCGGTATTACCAACCAGCGGGAAACGACCATTGTGTGGGATCGCAACACTGGCGAGCCCATCCATAAGGCGATTGTATGGCAGGACCGCCGCACCGCGCCCATTTGCGAACAGCTCAAGCGCGACGGCGCTGAGGATACGGTCCGCGAGAAAACCGGGCTGGTTCTTGATCCCTACTTCTCCGGCACGAAGGTCCAGTGGCTTCTCGATAATGTGGATGGCGCCCGGGCGCGCGCGGAAAAGGGCGAACTCGCCTTTGGCACCGTGGACTCGTGGCTGGTGTGGAAACTGACTGGCGGCGCGCGCCATGTGACGGACGCCACCAACGCGTCGCGCACGCTTCTCTACAACATCCACACGCGCGCGTGGGACGATGAGCTGCTTGAGCTGCTCAAGGTCCCTCGCGCCATGATGCCCGAAGTCCGCCCATCCAGCGAAGTCTACGGCGAAGTGGCCGTGGCGGGCCCGTTGAAAGGGATACCGATTGCCGGCATGGCGGGGGATCAGCAGGCGGCGTTGTTCGGCCAAGCCTGCTTTCGGGCGGGCATGGCGAAGAACACCTATGGCACGGGCTGTTTCTTGCTGAAGAACACGGGCACGAAACCCGTGGCCTCCAAGAACAACATGCTCACCACCGTGGCCTGGCAGGTGGACGGCGTCACTGAGTACGCGCTCGAGGGCAGCATTTTTGTGGCGGGCGCCGTCGTGCAATGGTTGCGCGATGGGCTCGGGCTGATTAAGAGCGCGCCCGAAATCGAGGCGTTGGCCAGCAGCGTGCCGGACAACGGCGGCGTGAACTTCGTGCCAGCGTTCTCGGGGCTCGGCGCGCCGCACTGGGACCCGTATGCCCGGGGGACCATTACCGGTATAACGCGCGGCGTGACCGCCGGCCACATTGCGCGGGCCGCCCTCGAAAGCATTTGCCTGCAATCTTTCGACGTGCTCGACGCCATGCAAAAAGACAGCGGCATCACGCTCAAGGAACTGCGGGCCGACGGCGGCGCGTGCGTGAACGATTTGCTGATGCAGATTCAAGCAGACGTGTTGCAGGCGCCCGTAGTGCGGCCCCAAGTTACTGAAACCACCGCGCTGGGGGCGGCGTATCTGGCCGGACTGGCCACGGGTTTCTGGAACGGAAGGGACGCCATTGCTTCGCAATGGGCGCCCGACCGCCGCTTTGAACCGCAACAATCAGCCGAAGCCATCGCGGAATTGCGCAAGAACTGGGAGCGCGCGCTCGAACGAGCGAGACAATGGGAGACTCCGTCATAGACCGGCAAGGCGTAATCGACGAACTTAGCGAACCGGGGCAGGTTTACGACCTCATCG
>PUMX01000319.1 GCA_003552485.1 Candidatus Hydrogenedentota bacterium | reverse complement strand
GCTGGTCCATGGCGTCGAACCACTCTTCCCAACGGTACAGGCGGTCTTCCAGGCCATCCGCGTACGCGAGGTCGCCGCCCCACGTGACGAAATCCACGTCATATTCCGCGGCCTGCTCGTTCGTGTTTTCCATCCACTCTTGGTCGTGCCGGGTATCCCCGCCCGCCGCGAAACGGACCGGCTCGTCATGGATACTTTCGGGCATGGTGCGGAACGCGTATTCCACCGAATCCTCGCCAAAACGGAAATCATACCGTGTTCCCGGCTCAAGCCCGGTCAGTTCGACCCGGTGAATGGTGCGCTCCGAGAAGGGGAAGGGCAAGCTGTCGCCACTGGTTTCCTCCCACTCTTCCTCGCCGTCCAGCCGGTACTGAAGTACGCTATCGCGCTCCTCGTAGGCATGCCAGTCAACCGTCATTGTCGTTAGTGGATCCTGCTGCCACGTAAGAAGCATCCCCGCGGGTTCAAACGTCTCCTCCCCAGATGCGGACAAGCTTCCCAGAGCGAGTACACTCGCCAGCCCTGCTACCACAACATGTTTTGTCCAGCACATAGTGCACCTCCTTTATACTGTTTTGGCCTTCACAAAGCCGTTCTTCCTATAAACCCGTGTTGAGTTTACAGAACCAACTACTTGTTAATCTACCTTAATAAACAGTATCAGTGGGCCGCGCATTCCCAGTTCAGCGTTGCGCCGGCGGTGAACCACCCGTTTTTACTAGAGGCAACGGCGGTTAGACCCAGCCGCGTGCGATCCGTCTTCAAGGTTGGACCGGATTGCCCCCGATTCCCGCTCGGGGAACTAAACTACTAGAGTATGGATTCAGTCTATAATCAACAGGCAGCGAGATAATTTGCTAATGAACCCTAAGGAGGAAGCTTCTGTCATGTATCATTACGATCGGCTGCACC
Source organism: Candidatus Hydrogenedentota bacterium (assembly GCA_003552485.1). Taxonomy (GTDB): domain Bacteria; phylum Hydrogenedentota; class Hydrogenedentia; order Hydrogenedentales; family SLHB01; genus PUMX01. The sequence goes on along the minus strand of PUMX01000319.1, from coordinate 5,560 downwards.
ACAGCTTGGCCAAGGCAGCGTTTGCCGTGGCCCTTGCCGTTTTCTTGGCGCCAATACTCGGCGCTGAAACCCCGGAACGGCACACCCATGTGACCATCGAGGGGGAGCAGTTTCACATCAACGGAACACCCACGTACGAGGGGCGCACGTGGGTTGGTCCCGGCGGCGAGGAGTATCCCATCGAGGGGTTGCTCATGAACGCCCGGCTGGTCCAGGGGGTGTTCGATGACGTCAACCCGGACACCCAGCATCGCTGGGTCTATCCCGACACGGGTGAATGGGACCCGGATCGGAACACGCAAGGCTACGTGGCCGCCATGGCGTCGTGGCGCGCGCATGGTCTGCTGGGCTTCACGATCAACATGCAGGGCGGCTCGCCGGAGGGGTATTCCACCGTCCAGCCTTGGATCAACTCGGCCTTTCGGGACGACGGCTCCCTGCGGCCAGCATACATGGACCGGCTGGAGCAAGTCCTTGATCGCGCCGACGAACTCGGCATGGTGGTCATTCTGGGCTACTTCTATTTTGGCCAGGACGGCAACCTCGAAGACGAGGACGCGGTCATCCGTGCGGTGGACAACGCCACGGAATGGGTGTTGGACAAGGGCTACCGCAACGTCATCGTGGAAATCAACAACGAGTGCAACGTTCGATACGACCACCCAATCCTACAACCGGAACGCGTGCACGAACTCATTGAGCGTGTACGCGGTATAGAGCGTGATGGGCGTTCACTTTACGCGAGCACCTCCTACGGTGGCGGGACTGTGCCGGACTCCAACGTCATCGGCGCGTCGGACTTCGTACTGCTTCACGGCAATGGCGTGAGCCACCCGGACCGTATCGTCGAGATGTGCGAAGAGGTCCGGGCGGATGACGCCTATTCGCCAATGCCCATCGTCAACAACGAGGACGACCGCCCGTGGCGGCAAGACCAGTTCCGGTTCGAGGACGAGTGGAACAACTTCACCGCGTCGGTAAGCGAATACGCGTCCTGGGGCTACTTCGACTTCCGGCTGGACCATGAACTCGACGACTTCGATCAGGGCTATCAGACGGTGCCCGCGAATTGGTTCATTGTGTCGGATCGTAAGCGGGAATTCTTTGATCTCGTGGCAGAGATGACGGGCTATCCAGGCGCGCCCAAGCTGGTTCTGGAAGCGCCGTCCCCCATCGAAACCATGGCCGGCCAACCGGTGGAGGTCTCCGCCGTTGTTGAAGCAGAGGACCACCACCCCGCCGTGGAGCGAATCGCCATTTTGGTTAATAACGAAATCGTGGCCGAGGGCGATTCCACGCCATTTCACGCAGAGCTGGATGACCTTGAGGAAGGCGCGATGATCCGGGCCCGGGCCTGGTTGGACGACGCCGACGGGACCATCATCGAGTCGCCGCATGTCGAGCCTCTCACCGAAACCCATGCGCAGGAGACGGTGGGCATACGGACGGAGGACTATCTCGAAGCCCTTGGGATTTCTGGGGAACCCTACGCTCAGGCCGACGGTCTTGTCTCCATCAAGGCGGCGCACTTCCACACCATCGCCCCAGGCGATGACCACGAGTGGATTGTGAGGACGCATCCGGACACGGCGGATTACGTGGTGGAGGCCATTCCGCGGGAGCAGGAAATCCTTGGTCCAGGGCCGCAAAGTCCACGCTTGGATTATCACGTCCACTTTGAAGAGGCAGGCCCCCATTACGTTTGGGTGCGGGGCAACGCGGATAGTGGAGACGAGGACTCCGTTCACGTAGGCCTCAATGGCGACGCGCCGTCCGCCACGCAGCACCTTTATCCCTTCGAGCCGTTCGGGCAATGGGTGTGGACCAATGAAAACCGTGACGGCGAAGTGGCGATTATCGATGTGCCGGAACCCGGTCTCCACGTCATCAACATTTGGATGCGGGAAGACGGCTTTCTTCTCGACCGCCTCGTGCTGACGCCGGATTCCGATTTCGCGCCTGAGGGAGAGGGCCCCCGTCCAAGCGGCCGGTACGCCACTGAGTAAGCAGCCGGGGCGCTGGTTTCGTCCCTCACCGACAAAGGGACCGCATGCAGGCTAAAGACATCCCCCTTCCACCCGTGCAACGCGGTGGGAAGGGGGATGGAATCTTGTATCTTTCGCTGGATTACCCGTCTACTGCGGCTCTTCAAGCCAGACGCTTAGGCGGCGCACCTCAGGAGGATTTGCGCCCGCCGCGCCGGTATGCCGCACGATGCCCGCCACGGCATGGCCGGGGGCGCCCTCACCGGCTAGCTCATGGCGGATTTCCACGGTGCGCCATCCGTCATCGCCTGGCGCGGCCTCCATATACTCGTGCGTATCGTCCTCTCCATGATACTCCAAGAGCAGACTCAAGGCGTCCGCCTCGAACGCCCGCGCCTCCATCTGGGCGACCAAGGTAGTGTCCCCCGCGGCGTCCGGCAAATCCGCCGTGCGCTGCTTGAGCCGGACTTCTTCGCTAGGTTCTTCTATCGTCAGGAGCGGTCCGTCTTCGGCTTCTCCCACGGAGAACAGCGCCTCGGGGTCATCATCGCCCTCGAACCACCACTGCAACGCCTCCCCATTGCCCTCCGGCAGTTGCCCCCAGTCCAGGCCGGCCAACGCGGCGAAGTCCACCAGCTCCATCGCCAAGGCATCGCCTTCGCCGTGGTAGACCACATCGGTTTCTGAAACCAGAACCAACCGCCCCTCCGTGTCCGGCGTTTCCTCATCCTCCGGCGAGGCGAACGGATCGGTGGGCTCTGCGAGGCAGCCGGCGGTCATCGCCGCTGCCAAGGCCCCTCCAACAACAAGTGCCGCGAAGCGAGCGATGGTGTTTGTTATTGCGTGGCGCATCTGGTATGAATCCCTTACTCTATGTGTTTCTGCTCTTTAGACATGCGATACGTATCGTGTGCAGGTTCATGTGTGGGAACGTTTCGGTTCCGCCATGGGGAAGACAAAGCCGAAATAGGGGAAGTGACCCCGACACTGGCGCAACGCCTCTGTTACAATGATACCTGTCTTCCCGGCTTCGGATCCACGCCACGTCCAAAACCATGCGAGGCGCCGGTTGCCCTCGTATGACCGGGTGCGCTACCATTGCGGCTACACAACCGGGGAGATATTGTATGCAGGTAATCATCATGGCGGCGGGGCAGTCCACCCGCACGTATCCACTGACCACGACTCGGCCGAAGCCCTTACTCAAGACCGCGAACAAGCCTATCCTCGAGTACCAGCTTGACGCGCTGAACAACGTTACGGATCGCGTGATACTGGTGGTGGGGTACCGCCGCGAGCAAATCGAGCGCGCCTATGGCGCGGAGTACCGGGGCATGTCCCTGACCTATGTGCATCAAACCGAGCAGCGGGGCACGGGACACGCCTTGCTTCAATGCGCGGACGTGGTGGACGGACCCTTCATCGCCATGAATGGGGACGACCTGTACCACGAGCAAGACCTCATGCGGCTTGCGGAGTTGGAGCAAGGGGCGCTGGCCCGGGAAGTGATCGATGTCCGTCAGTACGGAGTGTACGAAAGGGACAATGCGGGAAACGCCACAAGCTTAACCGAAAAACCGGAACAATCCCGTTCGAATCTGGCGAATATGGGCGTATATCGTTTCACGCCGGAGGTGTTCGAGATTCTCCGCCAGACAGCGCCATCAGCCCGCGGCGAGATCGAGCTTACGTCGGCCATCGAATCGCTCATCCAGCGCGGCGGCTTCCGTGTGCTCGAAGCGGAGGGATACTGGCTGCCCATCGGGTATCCGTGGCACTTGCTTGAAGCCAACGAGTTCCTGCTCAACGACATGCTCCGGCCCAGTATTGAGGGCGAGGTCAGTTCCGCCGCACACGTCATCGGAGCCGTGGCCATTGGCCGGGGCACGCATGTCCGTCCGGGAGCCGTCATCGAAGGGCCTTCGATCATCGGGGCGAATTGCGTGATTGGTCCGAACTGCTGGATTCGGCCAGGGACGAGCATCGCCGATAGCTGCAAGATAGGCCAAGGCGTCGAGATCAAGAACTCCATCATCATGGATAACAGCGCCGTGCCCCACCTGAGTTACGTGGGGGACAGCATCCTGGGCGAGGGCGTGAACCTGGGTTGCGGGACCATCACGGCCAATCTGCGCCACGATGGCCAACCCGTAAAATGCATCGTGAAAGGCCAAGCCATTGACACGGGAAGGCGCAAGCTTGGGGCGATCATAGGCGACGGCGTTCACACGGGGATACACACTTCCATCTATCCGGGGCGTAAGCTGTGGCCTCATACAACCACTGCGCCAGGCGCCGTGGTGCAACACGACGTCGAATTGGAGGACAGCCCCGGCTGACTGAGCAGCGTCAAGGGGGCCGACGCCCATTCGCGTATCACACACGTCCTATGAATTCCAAAGGAAGCGTCCTGTTTGGGGGGCGATCCTGTCTCCAACCCCAAGGCATTTATCCATGGAACGCGCATACCTGAAACCCAACGAAGAACGCCGCCTATTGCGCGGCCATGCCTGGGCCTTTCGCAACGAGTTCGAGCGTTTGCCCGATGCCAAAGACGGCGACGTGGTGGATGTGTATACGCAGCGGAAACGCTTCCGTGTCCTTCTTCAAATGCCCGAAACTCGAAACCGCTTATCTAATCTGCGCCATGCTACACATGTATTAGGATGGTAGCAGGGAGGCCCCCTGCCTCCCCAAAAGCCGCTAAGGCGCAAAAAGGAACAGTGTTCGTTACAAACGGCCAGAGGCATGGCGCATTCACGCAGTTTGCGCGCCGGTGCGCTTATGTGATAACCTACGCTTCGGCCCGGCAATTGGATCCATCCTGTGTTCCCCCGGAGGTGCGTCCATTAAGGGAATGATCCGTGCCGGCGCGGCTTGTATGTCAAGCGTCTTACGTCAGGGAGGGGTTGTGAGCGAACGTACGTTTGTGATGATTAAGCCGGATGCCTTATCGCGCCGGTTGGTCGGGCGTGTTATCGAGCGGTATGAGTCAAAAGGGCTCAAACTGGTTGGCATGAAGCTGCAAATCGTACCCCGTGAACTGGCGGAGCGGCAATACGCTGAACACTGGGACAAGCCCTTCTACAATGATTTGGTTAGCTTCATGACGTCCGGTCCTTCGATCGCTATGGTATGGGAAGGCCCGAACGCCGTGGAAGCCGCGCGAACCATGAATGGGGCGACGGATAGCGCCGAGGCTGAACCCGGGACCATACGGGGCGACTTGGGGCTGACCGCCCACAGGAATGTCGTGCACGCTTCGGATTCGCTTGACACAGCTAAATGGGAAATCAATCTGTATTTTGACGAAGCCGAGTTGTTCTCGTACGCGATGCCGGATGAGGGCTGGCTCGGGGTGAAGGTCTGAGTGTCCCGATTCGGCCGGAGTACGCCCCGGTGACGCGGGTTTTGTCAAATAATTGATCTAATAGACGGTAGCTTGTTGGAGTGGCGTTGGCCTAAACGGCCGGCACAACTAGGAGAAAGGAGGATAGCGCATGGCTGGCGGACGTAAAGTGCGGCGCGCCAAAATTTCAAAGCACAAACGTAAGAAGCGGCGCCGCGAGAACCGG
>PUMX01000136.1 GCA_003552485.1 Candidatus Hydrogenedentota bacterium | reverse complement strand
TTCCGGCAGATAGTTTGCCAGGAAATCAACAGCGATTTCCTGACGGCTCCAGACTTCCCGAAAGAATTTGTCGTGTGGGTTGGTGATGTCAGCCATACGGTTTTTATTTATTTATTGGTTTTGCTTGATTGGTGTTCATGTACTATATTCATTTACACAACATCTACAATAGCAAAGTATTATGATATTGGTTGATGACCTTAACTGGCCTTAGAGCGATTTTCTGAAGCGGGGAAAATTGGTTTAAGGCGAATTGACCTGAATATAGTAGCAACGGCGTCCCCGCTGCCGGATAACAAGTGGTCGGCGAGACGCCGACCCTACTTTAGCCGATCCGACACCGGGTTGGGATAGGTTTTTGGTTAATCACTGATCTTCACTAATGGGGCAGGGGGCAATTTCAACCAAGGACGCGAAGATTATGAGTTGTTTTCAACCACAGATTACACAGATTCACGCAGATAGGGAACAGATGATTTAGATTTTATTTAAACGGAAGATCACAGAAGATCACGAAGGATACAAAGAGGTTTGGTCAAAAAAAATGGGGATAGTAAATCTTGAGTGTGATGTGCGGAAAAAAGCTGCAAACGCTACTTGGATTCCCAGTCTTCAATACGCAGTCCTTCGACGCGGGAAAATTCGCTGACATTGTGTGTGACGAGTACAGCTTGGTGGGCCAGGGCAACGGATGCAATCATCAGATCATTCGGGCCGATCGGTGTGCCGGCCCTTCTCAGTGCAGCACGTATTTTGCCATATTGGATAGCAGCCTGATCGTCAAAGGACAGTGACTCAATACCGGCAAAAAGCCTCTTAAGAGTCGCCAGGTTCTCGGATTTACGGGTGCTGTTTTCAGCACCAAAGTAAAGCTCGGTTTTTACCACGGAACAGAAGCGGAGTAAAGCGGGATCCGTGGAGGCGAGACGTTTCTTTACAGGGTTCGGTTCTGGATTCAGGAAACGAATCCAGGTATTTGTGTCTGCCATATAAATCACTTCAACTCATCCCTTGATTCGTACTCGCCTTCGTCTTCCCGCACGAGTCTCTCGCCTTGCCACTTGCCAGCGAAATTTACCAGCCAAGCAGGGGGGTTATTAGTTGACTGTTCCTGCGGTGTTGTGTTTTTTTCTAAGGGTGCGATAGTAATCTGGACCGAATGATGTTGAAATTCTTTTGGCATTTCTACCACGGGCGGCAGGTCATCGTAGACTAATTTTAATGCATTCATTTGGTTGTCTCTTGATCGTAATGTTTGTATATAATATTTGCTGGTCATAGCAACTTTATTGATTGCGCGGCAAAGGGTTGTCTATTTTTTTGGCCGGAAATCGGGGCTAGGCTCGATTTTTTTGGCCTGTTTTTTGGATTTAAGGAATTTAACCACTTGTTTTCGACACTGATTTGGAACACAAGTGGCAGGGGGGCGCATTTCAGGCAACAGTAAACGGGTATTGGGGTAAGATACTATATTTATTTACATAAGATAAACAATACCAAAGTATAAAGCGGCATGGGGGTCGGACCGAAGTAAGTAGTTGATTATCATTTGGTTACCCAAAACAGTCCCCTTGCGAAAGTGCTTAGAAGGTCAATTTTGTCCCTGGAATTGATGTTCTAAGTTATAATGATATATAGGTGGCAGAACCACTGATCTTCATTTATCCACACCCTCCTTCGCTAAAGCTACGAAGGGCAGGCTTATCGCCACTGATCCGGACTTTATGGCCACCACGTGATTTCGCTGCCGCTCAAAACGCGGTATTTTGATAAGGAACTCAGGGACATGTTTTATGGCCACCACGTGGTCTGTGGTTAATATACGTGCGATGGTTGTTTTCATTGCGCGGGATGAATCCCGCGTTTAACATCGGCAATCAATTGCCGCACTCTACAGCACCTGGTGGTGCGGTTTTTGCTAAAGATTGTTTTGATACCAGTCGATGGCGCGGTTTAGACCTTCCTCGAAAGAAACTTCTGGTTCATAACCGAGAACCTGGCGGGCTTGCGTCAGGTCGGCGAGTGAATGCTTGACATCGCCCGGCCGTTCATCGGTGTAAACGGGAATAAGGTTGGTCTTCAGCAAGTTTTGCAGACTTTGCAGTATTTGGTTCAGGTTGGTGGCTTTGCCGCAGGCAATGTTGATCGGCTGACCTTTGCATTTTGAGCCTGAAGCCTGCAATGCCAGCCAATTGGCCCTGCATACATTATCGATATGACAGAAATCGCGACTTTGTTCCCCGTCTCCATAGACTGTCGGCGGTTCTTTTTTCAAAAGGGCAGTTACAAAGCGCGGGATGACGGCTGCATAGGCGCCTTCCGGATCCTGACGCGGACCGAATACGTTGAAATAGCGCAGGCAGACAGCTTCTATCTCGTAAACGGTGCTGTAGGCTTGCAGGTAGTTTTCGCAGGCGACCTTGCCGGCGGCATAGGGGCTGGCCGGCATTGAAGGCATGGATTCGGTTTTGGGCGATTCTTTGTGATGGCCGTAGGCACTGGATGATGCGGCGAAAACTATGCGCTTGACATGATTTTTGCGCATGGCCTGAAGTATGTTCAAGGTGCCGTTGACATTTACGGCATGGGTGGTCTGAGGGTCTTCGATGCTGCGGGGAACAGAACCCAGGGCGGCCTGATGGCTGACGGCGTCGATGTTGCTCATAGCGTTTCGCACCGACTCAATATCCCGGACATCGCCTTCAATCAATTCTATATTGGCAAGGATGTCTTGCAGGTTTTCGAGTTTGCCGGTGGAAAAGTTGTCGAAAACCACAACTTGCTGATTCTTTTCAAGGAAGAAGCGGGCCAGATTCGAGCCGATGAAGCCGGCTCCGCCTGTGATTAGGATTCGCATGAGTGATAAATCCTGGGTTTATTTTTTGCAGCGCCTGCCGGCGCGGAAGACATTAATTATATTCTACCTGACCACTTGCAAGCGAAGTGGAATCAGGCAGGCGAAGGGAACGAAATATAGTAGGATCGGCATCCTCGCCGACCAATTCCGACGGCGGGGACGCCGTCGCTACTTTACTATCCGACAGAAAAATTGGGGACAGAAAAATGGGGGCAGGGTAGCAGAAGAAGAATCACATCCCCCCCAATATTTCTGTCTTTAATATTTCTGTCTAATGTCCCCTGTCCCCCCTTTGCATTTTGTGAGATATCGGGGTCTGTCTCTGCTCATGAGTCGTAACATATTGCGCTGTAACAACTGTAAGTTGAAATATTGGCGTTAGAGTGATTTTCTGAAGCGGGGAAAATCGGTTTAAGATTAATTGCGAACACGAGAAGATTTAAACCAGCACATTATAAACCGCGAAATATGCGAAAGGGGATTTTTCTTTGACAGAAATATTATAGCCAACTGAATACTTTTCTTCGCAGCGCATCGTCACCGTGTTTCGTGTGTTTACAGTGGACGTAGGCAGCAGTTTCGTATATTGCCGCAGTGGAATAAGTGGTCAGATAAATTTCTTGTGGCTATGTATGGGTTGACTCTCCTGCTTTACGGAGAATCATATTACGGGTGCTTTCGGCCAGGTGGAACTGGAGCGAATGAAGCTGATCTAGAACCGGCTTAATCTTGTGGATAAGCCCCTTTCTTTTGGCATCCAGCAGAATCCCGAGGGTGCCGGTAAAAGGAATTTCCAGTAAAGCCGCTCGTCTGCGCGCTACGGCATCATCAAGCACGGCGACAAAACCACCTTCTTCCAGTGCCAGCATCATAACTTCCGCCTCGCCAGGTCCCATGTCACCCAGCAGCCTGGTGTCTTTTTCGCCTTCGGGGTGAGCCAATTGTATCCAGGGAATCTGATTCCAATCAGGCAAATCCACACCTTTTCGTCTTCCTTCCTCAAGTTCTTTACCCACTGCCGGCGGAATACAAATTGTTTCTCCCAGTTCCTGAAGTATATGGAGAAGTCCTGTCTGATGCAGGCATTGTACACTGGATGTATCGCAGGCAAGTTTAAACAAGGCGCGTTTCCTTCTCAAATTCGCCTTCATCGAAACGGAAGGTTTCCACGCCATAATCAGCAAGGCGTGTCAGGAATACAGTTCTTGGTATGCCTGCAAGCCGGGCAGCGGCACCGGAAGAAAGGCGTCCCAATTCGTATAGCTTTGCAGCTGCGGCCATGCGCACTTCCTTGCCTGTTTGCTCTTGGGAACCGTCAAACGGCATGAGGCTTTCATTTGGTAAATCTAAAACAAGCTGTGTCATGTAACGATCTCTCCCAAATCTTCGAACCTTGTGCAATTACTATATCCGTTTGCACGAGTAATGCAATACGCATATTGAGTTGTATTTGGATTTGTTGTTCGTAGCAACTTTATTGTTTGCGCGGCAGGGGGGTGGTGCTTTAGTTCTTGGTGCTTTAGTGCTTGGTGAACATTGCGGCTTAGCCGCGGTATCTCAATGTATTCTAGCCTGAATAATTCATGAGCCATCTACTGCGAGGCGCAATTGCGCGCAATCTCAACAACTTGCAGCCGACACCTATCTTGAACGTACGTCAGTACGCCCGCGATCGGTTTACGGCTGTAAATTGTTGATCTCACGGACACTGGCTCCTCTCGTGACGAAGTTCATGAATTAATCAGGCTAGTTGGTTATGATTGAAAATGGGGGCTGTGGTCGGCTTGGAATTATGATTTTGGCGCAAAATCAGGGGTTTAAGTAACGGCGGAGGCCCGCCGTCTCCAAAGAAACCAATGGAGCCGCCCAGCCTCGGGCGGTAACGGCGGGGGCCCGCCGTCCCCAGGGCCCGCCGTCTCCAGAGCCCGCGGTTTAACAGCGGAGACCCGCGGTCCCCGCCGACGATATTCGACGGCGAGACGCCGTCGTTACACTGTTAAAGCAGGTGAAAGCGGGGAATGTTTCTCTTTTCACGCTGTTTCTGCCGATCCGCCAGATGGGGATCGGTGGCATTGATTATATGTTCGATAAAGTCAGCATATTCATCCATCGAAGCCCGTGGCGGAGGCCCGGAGTGGTCGGGCACCGAAAATTTTAACTTTTGGGGTATTGATTGATCCTTTGGCATAACTGTTCATAAACCTCGTTCGAAGTATATTGTTGACAAAGCGGTTTGATATCTTTATCCGGGTCAAGACGGTTGGCAATGACAAGTTGGACAATGTCTTCCAAGTCTTTGTTGCCGCGGAATTCCCGACCATGTTCAATGGCGAACAGTTTCATGGCGAGCAGGTCGCTCAAACAAGGTATCCGCAGTGCGACACCGGCTATTTCAATTGGTTTGGATCGTGATAGCAGTTTTTGTAAGCTATCGGCTTCAGCTTTGAGGAAATCAAGTCGCAAGGCGGTGCCGGGTTTTTGAAAAAAAACCACGTTTTTATGCTGTGAAAAATTGGTATAACCTGCTTGAAGCATGACTTTCTTCAACCGTTCCTGGACTTCGACCGCAATCATCAAGTCCAAGTCCAGGGTGCTTCGCGTATAGCCGTAATAGTTGACGGCAAACCCCCCGACCAAGAGGAAGGCGATGTCATTTTCAGGCAGTAGACGAGATATTAATTCAAGTGCCTTTTTGATAGAGTTTTTGGGCATAGCTGATGAATATTATTGGGTTAACCCTGAATCCGTGAAAAAAATTGGCGCTAATGGGGACAGTTTTGAACAGAAGGGCGCGAAGGACACAAAGAGTACTTTATTGGTTTATTGGGGACGTACGTATACAACTTTTTGCAGGGGAAACGACAAACTAAAATATTTACAAAAATAATGGCTTTAGGTTAAAACTGTTTGAGGCTGGCGATTTGTGTGATTATCGGGGTTTGTCCCTGCTCATGAGCCGTAATATATTGCGCTGCAACAACCGGGCTTCGAAAATCTGGCATTAGAGCAATATTCCTTGCGGGCATTTCTGAATTTAAATGATTTGTGTAATATTGCGGCTTAGCCGCTGTAAGTTCTCTTTATCTGCGTATATCAGCGTGATCCGCGGTTTTTATCTTGTTGCTTTTTTTAAACTCGGAAGATGCGGAAGGGAACATTTTTTTACCGCTGATAACGCAGATTTACGCAGATGGGGGGCATTTTTTTTAACCGCTGATTCAGACATCTTGATCGCTGTGAAGGTTTGGTGGTACTTGATCCGGATTTTCAGACAGAAATATTTATTTTAATGTGCTGGAGATTTTAGGTTTTTAAAAAATCTAAAATTTCCCACACGGTGCTATCCCCTTCGGGGAGTAAAATCTCAGAGTTTTACAGTACTTACTTAGCGATCTTCGCGTGCTTCTGTTTAATGTGTTTCTTGTGCAGACTGTTTTTTGGTTCCTTCTCATTTTGAGTGGGTAGCTTGTTTCAATCACGTTCAGGTATAATGCAGTGCTCGTGATGGAATTCAGGTTTCGGGTTTCGGGTTTCAGGAAGGCATGACACCCTGACACCTGAAACCTGAAACCAAGCTGTTACCCCACAAAATCTCAGAAAAAACATAAATTAATTAGTTACCCATTCGTTTTG
>PUMX01000304.1 GCA_003552485.1 Candidatus Hydrogenedentota bacterium | reverse complement strand
TACCGACGGCGACATCGTGCTGACGTGGCACGATGGCCGCGATGAACCCGATACCAGCGATTGGCCCGAACTGCCCGAAGAAATGGACCGGCCGCGTCAGGGCTCCATGTTCTTCGGTGAAAACGGCGCCCTGTTGCTGCCGCATGTGGACCCGCCGGTGCTGTTGCCCGAGGCCGATTTCAGCGAGTTCGAGCACCCGGACCTCGGCCGGAACAACCATTACCATCAGTGGGTCAACGCGTGCCTGGGCGACGATGAGGTTTCAACCGGCTTTGATTACTCGGCGCCGCTCACGGAGATGCTATTGCTGGGCGTTTTGGCCTGCCGGTTCCCTGGGCAGGAGTTGCATTGGGATGATGCGGCCATGGCGTTCACTAACTTCTCCGACGCAAACGGCCTGCTCAAACGTCCCTACCGCGAAGGCTGGGAAGTCGAAGGGCTGGTATAGCCACGGGCCGATCACTGGCCGTGAAACTGGCGCGAAGGCGCGCCTGTCTCGGCGGTTCGCCATTTACCGCCAAATCCCCGTGGCAAAGTGGGGCAACGGCGCGGCTTACAGCGAACGCGCCGCCCGCTCATCAAAACGCCACAACCCGGCATCCCGCGCCGCTTGATAGGCCTGCTCGAACTCGGCGCGCTGCGGCGTGCGGTCTACGGCCGCATGACGCCGGCCGCCCCGGCGATCTTTCTCGCCCACATGATGCGCCGGCCGGTATTGAGGCATGATGTTTACGAAGGTATCCGGCGATACTTCCTCGGCCAACCAGCGGAAGATCGCCGCCGCTTCTTCCGTTTGGCCTGGCATGACCAGGTGCCGCACCAACACGCCGCGCCGCGCAACGCCGTCCGGTCCGAATCGTAATGGCCCCACCTGCCGGTGCATTTCCTTGATGGCTTCGCGCGCGCGTTCCGGGTAATCCTTGGCCTTGGCGAGGCGCTTGGCGGTGTCCGGCTCCCAGAACTTGAAGTCCGGCATGTAAATGTCGACCAGCCCTTCCATGAGCTGTAGCGAGGATAAGGCGTCGTAGGCGCTCGTGTTATAGACGACGGGCAGCTCGAGCCCGCGCGGGATGGCGGCCCCAAGGGCCTCCACCACCTGGGGCGCGACGTGTTCCGGCGTGACGAAGTTGATGTTGTGACAGCCGACCCTCTGGAGCTCGAGCATGTGGTCGGCCAGCGCGTCCGCGTCATACTCGCGGCCCGCGCGTTGCTGGCTGATATCCCAATTCTGACAAAATACGCAGCGCAGATTGCACATGCTAAAGAAGATCGTCCCGGAGCCGCGCCGCCCGCGCAGACAATCCTCTTCGCCGAAATGCGGAAACACGCTTGCGACGATAGCGTGGCGGCCGGTGTAACAGGCCTTGCGCTCATCGGCGAGCCGGTTCACGTGGCAATTGCGCGGACACGCGGTGCAGTCCTCGAGTTCCTTCAGCGCCGCCTCGACGCGGCGCGCGAGTTCGCCGGATTCCGCCAAACCGGTATACGCCGGGCGCCAGTCCTTGATGATGAAGCGCTGATCCGTAGCCGTATGGTTTCGCCGCAACACTGGGAAAAGCCTCCGGTTTCATTACTCCTTGCAGGCGAATCTGCGTTCATTGTCCAATGTCCGCGTTATTCTCCGCAAACGTGGGGCGGCGGCTATTTCTCGCGGTCCGTTGCGAGCGGTGGTTCGGGGCTTAACGCCGAGATAGCCTCACGCTCTTCCGGCGGCAGGTCAATCTGCACTGCGGTCAGCGCGTCGTCGAGTTGTTCGACGTTGCGCGCTCCGATAATGGGCGAGGTCACGGCGGGGTGATTCAACACCCAGGCCAACGCCAACGCCGCGGGCGACTCGCCGCGCGCGCGAGCGTGTTCGATGAAACGCTTACTCACCTCGGGGTAATCGGGGTCGCCGTAACGTTTCTTGTACCTCTCATTCACGTCGAGCCGGCCCGTTTCACCGCGTAGATACTTGCCGCTCAACAAACCCGCGCCCATGGGGCTGTACGGACACACAGCGAGCCGATGCGCCTGGGCCATGGGCAGAATCTCCACCTCCGCTTGCCTCTTCACCAGATTGTACATGGGTTGAATGGTGGTGATGGAAGCCAGATTCCGCCGCTCACAAACGCGCAGCGCGTCAACGGTCTGCCATGCGGCGTAATTCGATACGGCGGGATAGAGAATCTTCCCTTGTTCAACGAGTGTGTTCAGCGCGGCCATGCTCTCTTCAAGAACGCAATGCTCGTCCCACAAGTGCAAGTACAGGATATCGATCCAATCCGTTTGCAGGCGGCGCAGGCTTTTCTCGACGGACAGCGTAACGTGGCGGCGGGAACTGCCTCGTTCGTTGGGGCCGCTTCCCGTGGGCGTCGTAGCCTTTGTGGCCAGCACGATGTCCTCCCGCCGCGCACCCATCCAGCGCCCGATGATTTCTTCGCTGCGGCCTTCGTTATACACATTGGCGGTGTCAAAGAAGTTGACGCCCGCCTCGAAAGCGCGCTCCATAATCGCCACGGACGCCTCTTCGCCGGCCTCGTTGCCGAAAGTCATTGTTCCCAGACATAATTCCGATACACGGACTCCCGTCTTGCCAAGCAACACATACTCCATAGGGAAAACCGCCTTTCTTTTTGCTTAGAATCGCGGACCGAGGCTGGAATGATGGACTACGCTCATCCTGCCGGGCATTCCAAACGAAATGCAAGGACAAAGCGCTCAAATGCGCTCTGCTATCGGCAATACGCTAGCTTGCTTTAGCATGGAAACCCTCGGCGGTTTCAACAACGGATGAGGCGTTTTTGGCTTCGTGCCTTCACGGCGCCGAGACACTCATCGTCCCAACCGCTCGAGGTCCAACTCATGCAGATGGCGCTCCTCTTCGATGTGGAACACCGGGATATTGTGCGCGGCGAGCAGGGTCGCGGCCTCCATGTATTGCTTCGGATTCCGGATTAGAAACACGGTTACCGGAAAACCGGCCTCCTTGAGTTCCGCGAGGACCAACGCCAGTTCTTCGGTGACCTGCGGAACCACGGGAAACAGCGCCGCGTCACGGGGCAAGCGCTGATGCTGGCTCATGAGCACCTGGGCGATCTTGAGCCCGTGACCCGGCAACACGCGGGCCAAGTTTTCGATGATGTTCTGCGCCTGGGTGGGCGAACGCGCCGGCATCACCTGGAGCGGACTCAACAGGTTCGGGTCGATCTCGCCCACCACGGCGTCGCGCGCCTCCTGTTTGGATAGTCGCTCTTGGGTGGGCGTCTCGTATTGCGCGGCCTGCGCGGCGTCGCGCGCGTTGGTCAGAAACCCCACCTGCTCGCCCGACAGGTGAAGCAGGTACGTGACGGACGCGGTGATGGTAACGCCCAACTCCCTGCGCGCCTCGGCGCCATCAGGCTCGTAGCTGTTCTCATGGAAATCGAGGACAAGCACGCCGCCCAACACGTTTGAAGGCTCGTTCTGCTTCACGTAAAGCTGGTTGTGCTTTGCCGAAGCCTTCCAATGTATGCTCTTCATGGGATCGCCGGGCACATACTCGCGCAACGTGGCGATGCGCGTGGGATCCTCGTAGATACGGTTCGTCACGCGCACCGGTCCCTGCGGCCGGCGCGCGGTGGTGGTCAGCGTTTCAACATAGGCCACGTTCGGCAACACCGACACGTAATCCTGCTGCTCGCCGGTGCGAAAACGGCGCTGCAAGCCGAAGAGATCGCCGGACTCGAGCATGGCCGGGCCGATGCGATGGTAGCCGCGGCGGGTGAAGCGCAGGGTGTACTGGATACGCAGGGTGCGGCCTGGCATTAGGATGGCCAGGCGCGTGTTCGCGCCCTCACGCGGAAAGTCGCCGGGGTGCAGGTCCTCGACAAAGATCCACGGAATCGGCCAGCCCCGTTTGTTGGTGACCGTCAACTCGACCGACGCCGTCTCGCCTTGACGCAGCGTCTCGGCGCTGACGGCGCGCTTGCACTCGAGGCCGGTCAGCCACGCCATCGACGTAAGATGGGCCAGCGCCGCCAATAGCAAGAAGGCCCATACGGCGTACGCCATATACGGACTCTGCACGGCAAACGCCACGCCTATTGCCGCGCCGCCCGCTATGAACCACATCAGATTCTTCATCATACGCTCCAGCGCCCATGATAGCAGACGCCGCCGCACGCACTCGCGGCCAGGCCGTAAAGCGCGTGAACGTGACGAAGCGAAACGGTTCGCTGGCGCAGCGTAGTCGCCTCGAGCTCTACTCCAAGGATTCGCTGAGGATCTTGTCCGCCCGTTCTTTGCGGTACGCTACGATCTTTTCGCGCAGGTCCGGGCGGCTGTTAGCAAGGATGGCGACGGCCATGAGCGCGGCGTTCGAGGCGCCCGCCGCGCCGATGGCGAGCGTGCCCACGGGTATGCCCGACGGCATCTGCACGATGGACAACAGCGAGTCGAGACCCTTGAGGGACTGGCTTTCGATAGGCACGCCGAGCACCGGCCGGACCGTCTGCGCGGCGATGACGCCGGGCAAGTGCGCTGCGCCGCCCGCCCCGCCGATGAATACCTCGACGCCCTGCGCTTCCTTTTCGTTGAGATACGCCGTCAACTCACCGGGCGTGCGGTGGGCCGACAGCACGCGCGCCTCGTTTGGCACGCCGAAGTCGTCAAGCACGCCGGCCGCTCGCTTCATTGTGTCCCAGTCATTCTTGCTTCCCATAATGATGGCCACCAAGGGGGTGGTTGCGTCGGACATGATCGGTTCCTTTCGTTCCTCTATCGGCGCGCTCCGCCGGGATAGGAGCGCCTCGGGTTCAATGATGGACAAGGGATGCGCGGAAAAGGTAGCACCCGGCGAACTCACAATCAACAGGCTTCATGCATACTTCGTTTGAAACGAAGCTGAAGACATAATGTTTAGCAACCTTATAAGGCTATAAAAGCACGATTGCCACGAGCGGAGTCGCTTTTGTTTGACATTTGCATCTCGGGGCATGCTAGCATTGCCTTCGAAAACGTAAGGAGTCCGCACCAAGAGCGCTCACCATTTCCACATTGCGGTAGTGGCTGGGGAGAGCCAAAGCCGACATAAAGCCGAGCGGCGCAGATTGATACCCGACATATACGAGTGACGGAGACTAAATATTTTTGCAGTTGTTGCCGTCATATATGGGTGGAGGGTGTATATGCGCCCGGGCTTTGTAAATCAAATGTGAGCGTCCGGTCCGCCAGAAACTCCCGGAACCAAGAAAGTGCTTGCCACGAGGAGCGCACAGCAGGTGAAGTACACCATGGAAGAGCAGCAGTTATCAAAAGCTGAAGAGCGGGCGGTGGAACGCCACCGCCGCCGGATGTGTGAGACTTGGGGGGAACACGTTTCCTATGAGGCGGCGCTTGATGATTGGCTCGAGAACCACGCGGTGGCTTGGCGCGAAGCGCGTCAGAATCGCGCCATGGAGCGTCAGCGCAAGGAAATGAACAAGCACCGCTGGCTTGAGTCAGAGAAAGCGCACTGCGACTTGGGCAAGGATGCATATATCGACTGGATCAAGCGCTACGCCGCGCAATGGCGCGCTTGGTACGATGAGCATGCAGACGACCCTGACGATGAGCTTCAGCCAAGCTGGAAGAGCTACAACGAGTAAGTCTCCGCAGCTTTTGTCTCCCGGGTAACGCAACCCAAGCGCTGCACTCAGTCGATCCCAAGCAAATCCCCTCTATTGTTTCCAAACCATGACAGGTTTGGGATAGAGGAGGGCCGTCTTTGCTATACCGTTTGCAGGGGTTCCGTGGGGGAGTGCTGGCAGTACCGCCTTTTGGGCACTACCCAACCAATCTGATAGTCAGCGGCGCAACTTTTTTGGGGCCTTGGCAAACCAGAAAGAATCATCTATTACTAAACGGCGGACGCGAGTCACGCGCCCGCCGTTTGGCCAACCTGTAGGGTCGCCATAGTTACCGGCGCTCTTCAAGATAATCGCGCACACGGTCCCAGTCGATTTCTTTCAACCGCTCGTGGACAGCTTCCCACCCGTGTTCTTCGATACGTTCGTCGATCCTCGTGAGGCGTTCCTGGATGTCATTCCAGTTGCGTTCGCCAAGATGCTCGCGCACGTTGTCCCAATCCATGTTCCGCAAATGAGCGATAGCGGCGTCCTTGTCGAAGTTCGCCCAAGCGCCTGGATTGTTCTCGAAGTACTCGCGGATTTCGGGTTCGAACACGCCGATCAGCACATATACTCGGAGTTTCCATTGGGGTTCTAGGTCTTCAGCGATTGTTTCGAAGAAGGCTTCCCGCTGGGCGGCGCGTTCCTCGGCGTCATCCCCATGGGCGGGGCTTGTCAAAACCAAACAGGCCAAAGCAATCCCTGTCACCATCCAATACCACCGCATGTTTCTTCTCATCTCCTATTCTCCTTGGTTTGAACTTGCGCGTTGCCGTCGCCCGGGACCTAGCACGAAATAGCGCTAGCCGGACACGGCGGATACCGATATAAACCCTTTACAACGCATTTGGTTCCACAGGCGGG
>PUMX01000286.1 GCA_003552485.1 Candidatus Hydrogenedentota bacterium | reverse complement strand
TGCGGCTGGTCCAAGGCATCAGGCGTTATGTCGTAACGTTGTAACAGCTCCCACACCTTAAGCGGTCCCATCACCGCGCTTGCCCGCGGATACACAACGGGCATGGACTGGCCGCACCACTCGAACACCGGCGGCAGCTGCGCCCAGTAAGCTACTTCGCCGGGGCCGGCCACATAGGCCACAACGGGAAAGAGAAGCTGCTGCGCCACGCAGCGCAACGCGACGTTCGGTGAAAACCGCCCGGGTTCGTTGTCGAGAAGATCAAGCAGTTCGCCCTGACCATAGCGAACCCCTTTCTCGGGCAACGTGAACGCGCCGGTATGATGGATGACCTTGCATCGCTCACGCTCCATTTCGAGGAAAAAATTGCATTCCTCGGGACGCTTCTGCAGTTGCGTTGCATAGCCGGCCTCCGACAACCGCTCTCCCGCGTCATGAATCAGACTGTTCGCGTGGCCGGGGTCGCGGATGTCTCGTTCGATAACTTTGGCCGCGATCTTCCGATCGGTCTCATGGCCTGGCGCAAAAAAGCATAGCGGCGTTCCGGCGAACAACTGGCCCATGAGGTTCGTGAACCAGCCGGCAAATGAGTCCGCGGTCTCCAGCGCGGCATGCAGATCCGCGCGCACCGCTTCTCCCCTGTCGCTGTTCGGCGCGTTATCGGCCGCCTGATCCACCAACGCATGCAACGAGTCCTCAATAGGAACCCGGCGCATGGGCATGCGCGTCACATCGGTTTTCGGTTCATAGGTCAGCGTCATCGGCTCACCCTGCTTGGTGAGCAGCGTCGTACGCCGCACTTCCTCGAAATCGTGATCGTCCGCGGCGACCCAAAAGACCGGCAGAAACGGACGGCCATGCACGGTTTCCAGCCGTTCGGCCAAAAGGATGGTGGTGACCGCCTTGTAGATTGTATAGAGGGGCCCAGTGAGTAATCCCGGTTGCTGGCCGGTGATGATCACGGAGGCGTTGGGGTCCGGAGACACATTTCGCCATTGCCCGTCTTCATAACGCCACAGCAAAGGCGCCTCGCTAATGGCCGCGGCCCACGAGGGCGCCGGGGGCGTCTCATCAAAAAGAGAAAACGGACGGGCCGGAAAGAAAGGGTCAAGCGCGGCATCGTCCGCAATGTAACCGTCGGCAATGTTGCGCATCGTCAACCCTTAATCCCCACTGCGATCATCCGCGGCTTTGCCGGGGAAAGCGGACTCCCGTCGTAATCGCCATAGAACTGCTGAATAATCATTCCGTGAGCGGCGAATAGCTGTTCCATTTCTTCGGGCTCATAGAGGCGCACCGACTCATGGTACTCGCCCTGAAGCCGGTTCTCCCGGTACACCTTTGTGGTCTTGTTCAGGCGCCGGGCCTCCTCGTCAATCCAGCGCTGTTCCTGGAGGTTCAGTCCGCTGACGGTTCGCGTACTTTCCGCCTGCAGGGCGTATCGCGCGTAAGCTGGATGGAAATAGTCCACAAAAAAGCGGCCCCGCGACCGTAATGCCGTAGCAAGTTGTTGAACTACAACGCTGTTCTCTGTATCTCCGAAATACCCGAAGCTCGTAAAAAAGTTCGTAATCGCGTCGAAAGTCTCCACAAAAGGAATGGCGCGCATGTCGGCCCGCACTACGTCACACCGGGGCATTAGCTCCCGCGCTTCACAGAGCAGCGCCGCCGAGTAGTCAAGCCCCACGATCGCGCCTACACGCTTCTGCAAGTGCGCCATGTGCCGCCCTCCGCCACAACCAACGTCAAGCGTGCTATCCTTCGAACTCAACCCCAGCGCTTCAGCGGCAAAAAGCGCTTCAGATTCCGCCGCCTCGACGGTGCGATGCGCGTAAATGATCGGATAGATCTCGCCAAAAGTGTCAATGTGCCAATCCTTCACGATCTGTCTAGCGCCTTTCGTGATCCTCGGTTCCAGCGTTTGGGCAATTGGGACGTCTCAATCCGATTCGCCGATGGTATGCAATTTCAAGAGATTCGTGCGTCCCCCCTTCCCCACCGGCGAAGAGGCGACAATGATGACAAGCTCGCCGGGCTGCGCCAAGCTGTTTTCTTGCAGCAGACGATCAACCTGTTCCACCATCTCGTCTGTGTTCACGACTTGCACCGACTGCAGCGCGTCCACGCCCCAGATCAGCGCACACCGGCGTTTTACTTCGTCGGTCATGGTGATGGCCGTAATAGGCGGCGCGGCCCGGTACCGGGCGATAGTATGGGCGGTATAGCCGGACCTCGTGAAGCAGACAATGCGCTTAACTTCAATGACCTGTGTCATCCACGCCACGGCTTGCCCGATGGCGTTCGTATAGTAGCCGCGGCGAAGCTGGGTCTCACGCAAGCGGGTTTCCATCACCGCGGACGGCTGTTGCGCGACGGCGTTGTCCGCCTGATCCGCCACCCTGGCCATGACGCTAACCGCTTCGAGCGGATGCGCGCCGGTGGCCGTCTCTCCGGACAACATGACCGCATCCGTCCCATCATAGATGGCGTTTGCAATATCCGCGACTTCGGCGCGGGTCGGGCGCGGATTCGTAATCATGGACTCGAGCATCTGGGTGGCCGTCACTACCGGTACGCCGCGATCGTTACACTTGCGAATAAGTTCCTTTTGAATCTGCGGAACCCGCTCCAGATCGACTTCGACCCCGAGATCGCCGCGGGCCACCATCACCGCGTCGGCCTGAGACAAAATGGCGTCAAACTGCTCAAAAGCTTCAGGCCGTTCGATTTTGGCGATGATGCCGGCGTGTCCGCCCAGCCGATCCATGTGCCCTCGCAGCGTTAGCAAGTCTTGCGCGCTACGCACAAAGGACAACGCCACCAAGTCCACGCCTATGTTAAGGCCGAATTCCAGGTCGGCGACATCTTTCTCTGTTAGCGAGGGCGCGCTGATATGGGCGCCCGGCAGGTTGATGCCCTTGTGTTCCCCGAGCATGCCCCCTTTGAGCACCTTGCAATGCACGCGTGGCGCGTCCACCTGCGTGACTTCCAGTTCAAGGGCGCCGTCAGCGATCAATATGAGATTGCCTTGCCGCAGATCGTAGGGAAGCTGCTCATATGTGGTCGACACACAATCCGCATCGCCCTGCATTGGCTCAGTGGTTATGCAGAACGCCGCTCCAGGCTCGAGCATGACGGGCGCATTGTCCTTGAGAGGCCCTGTACGCATCTTCGGACCTTGCAGATCCATCATCACGGCTACGTTGCGATTGAGCTTGGATGCAGCCATGCGGACATTACAGCACGCCCGTTCATGGAACTCATAGTCCCCGTGAGAGAAATTCAGGCGCGCGACGTCCATCCCCAAGCTGACCAAACGACGCACAATGTCTGAATCAATGGTGGCCGGGCCAATCGTGCAGATAATCTTTGTTCGGCGCATCACTCGTCCTTTCCGCGTCGGTCGAGTAGAGTTCCAGGGAACTTCGTTTATGCGACAGAACGCGCCAGCAGCGGCGTTCGGAACACGCAGCACAACGCGCAAGCGGGAACCCCGCCCCCACCGCTACCTTATCTCGCAGACATGAGTGTGGCAGCGCAGAACCGCGCTGCGCTACTCCGCGAATTCGTCGTGAATTGCGCGGACCGCTTTGCCGAGATCGTATTCTTCCACGCCAATAATGATGTTGTTCTCTGATGAGCCCTGATCGAGAACACGGAGGTTCACGCCCGCGTTAGCGCAGGCCGAGCACAATCGCGCGGCCATGCCGATGCGCCCGGCCATGCCTTGACCTACAGTGGCGATAAGCGCTAACCCATGGGCCAGATTCACGTTGTCCGGCTCACACGTGCGGTGAAGAGCCTTAATAACGGATGGACCGTGATTACCCAGTTCTTCGTCTTTGAGGATCACCGACATCGTATCGATACTTGTGGGAACGTGTTCAAAGCTTATGCCATGTTCTTCGAGCACAGACAATACCCGCCGGCCAAAACCGCGCTCACGGTTCATCAGTGTCTTTTCAATATTGATCATCGAAAACCCAGCCATCCCCGCGATACCACAGACCGGCGTTCGCGGTTCACGTTGGGCAAGAATCATCGTGCCGGGCTCGTGGGGGGCTCTCGTGTTAACAATGCTTATCGGTATACCGGGCTCCCGAACGGGAAAGATGGCTTCGTCATGGAGCACGTTGGCGCCCATGTACGATAACTCACGGAGCTCTTGATACGTAATTTCTTCGATACGCTGAGCATTTGGAACCATCTGTGGATCGGCCATGCGAAAGCCCGAGACATCGGTCCAATTCTCATACAGCCGCGACGCGGTCGCCCGGGCCACAATGGTGCCCGTCACGTCGCTGCCGCCGCGCGAGAAGGTCTTGACGCGGCCATCCGGGAGAGAGCCATAGAAACCCGGAACAATGCAGCGCTCCACTCCAGCCAGGGCCTGCCCCATACGCTCGTACGTAACTGGATCCAGAAATCCTTCTTCGTCGAACTTAATGAGATCCAAGGGATCGACAAAGCGCGCCTTCAACAGTTCCGCGAGAAGCAGCCCGTTGAGGTATTCGCCCCGCGAGGCCATGTAGTCCGGTTCGACATGCGCGGCGGCTTGTTCATCGATAATCTCCAACTCGCGGTCCAAATCCACCGTAAGCCCGAGTTGCTTGGCCAGGTCCTTGAATCTGTTCCGAATAATATTGCGAGGTTCCGAAGCGTCGAGATCCTGTTCAACAAGGCTATGCCACCCATAGAACAGATCCGTAATCTTCTTGTCCTCGGGAGTTCGTTTGCCCGGGGCTGAAGGGATGATGTAGCGCCGTTGAGGATTCTCCTCAACAATGCTCGCGGCCCTGCGGATGCCCTCGGCGTCAGCAAGCGAAGTCCCCCCAAACTTGCAAGTAATGTGGTTCATAATGCGTTATCTCCTTCGCAACTCAACCATCTATCGGAAATACTTCCTGAACGCCCCGTGAAGACAGATTCTCAGTTCGCTTCGAAGTGATGGGGGCCGGAACATCAAGGGAAAGCCAGCGGAGGCAAGGGCTCTCCTGAAAGCCCTCGACGACTCCAACCCCGCAGGCCGGCGTATCGATCTAGCTAACTACAAGAGGCGTGGCGTCAGGGCACGACATTGTCGATCCAGCGGACGATGTCGTTATAGGGCACAAATATGATAAGCGAGATGATCAACAACATGCCCACGAGCTGTGTGCGCTCCCAGACGGCCTGACTGACTGGCTTGCGCCGAATACCTTCAATCGCGGCGAACGCAAGTTGCCCTCCGTCCAGCACCGGCAACGGCAGTAAATTGAAGATGCACAGGTTCACGCTAATGAGCGCCGTGATTTCCAGGAGCCACGACCATCCCATATCGGCGGCCTCCGTGGTCACCTGAAATATCATGACAGGACCGCCAAGCTCAGTCATGGGGACTTCGCGGGAAGCAAGCATGACCAGCACTTGGCCGGTCCGGGCCAAAGCCTGATACGCCTGGCGAAACGCCTCGGGCGCCACCTGTGTTGGCGGGACACGATGAAAAACCGTTTTCGTGCCCCACACCAACCCCATGTTCCCAACAGGAACGACTTCGACGGTCACGGTCTTGCGTTCTTCAGGACGCAACCCCAGCAACATAGAAGGCCGATGGATTTCCAATTCCACCTCTTCGCCGATCCGCGTTTCTTGTATCTCATGGACCAAAGCAGCTGTTGCTGGCTCGCCGTCGATTGCTTTAATGCGGTCTTTACGCTTTAGGCCGGTGCGCTCCGCCGCCTCGGGCGTGATCTGAGCAATCTCAGGCACAGCCTCGGGATCGGCGTCTGGATTGATAAGCAGGTTTGGCTGAATCACCATTCCGTCCAGCCGCCCGCGCAGACGCGGCGTCAGGGTCAATTCCAAGAGTTGCCCATCCCGATCGACGGTCAGTTCCAACGGCTCGCCTTCAGGCGCGTTTTCCACCATCTGAACCGCGGTCTGGCTGTCCACGATCTTGCCGTCAATCGCCCGGACGATGTCGCCTTCTTGAAGCCCCGCTTCTTCCGCGGGAGAGTTCGAGAACACGCGGTTTACGAGCGCCGTCATAAAGGGGGCCACGCCGAAGCGCGGATAATCCCCTTCATCCATCATTTTGGGGCGCACAACGGAGTAGTAGTACTCGGGCGCTTCATCTAAACCGCGGCGCTCGATAACAAACCCCCTCGGTTGCCCCGCGCTCGTGATGGCCCCAAACGCCACATCGCCGATATTGTCAACCCGCTCGCCATTGAGCGACACGATGCGGTCGCCGGTGCGCCATCCGATGGCGTCCGGTTCTTCGGGAAGTTCCGATGGAGGCGACTGGGGATCTTCGATGCGATACAGCGCCGCGTCGCGCACGGGCGCTTCCTGCTCGATCTGGCCAATGCGCGAATCCACTTTGCTTTCCGCTACTTCCGAACCCACGCCCACTACGAGGCCGTATAGCCCAACCGCTAACACCAGGTTCATTAGAGGACCGGCGACAAGCACGATGCTGCGTTGCCACACCGGTTTGCTGCTGAACCAGCGTTCCTTAGGAATGTGGCCAAACTCCTTCTCCTGCGCTTCTTCACTTCGCGGCGTGTCTTCCTGTCCGGCCATCTTCACATAGCCGCCAATGGGCATCGCCCCGACACAATAGTCAGTCTCGCCGTATTGGAAACCCCACAGGCGCGGAGGCATGCCCAAGCTGAACCGTTCAACATAGATGCCGAACGCCTTGGCCGCGAGGAAATGCCCCATTTCGTGGAAGAAGATGAGCAATCCCAATACGAATAGGAAAATCAATATGTTGACAAGGAACATTACACCTGTACTCCATGCGCAGTAATAATTGCATCCGCAGCGCGCCTGCCCGCCGCGTCGGCCGAGAGGATAGTCTCAAGCGACGGATCGGCCGACGGCGTCACCGAGTCCATCACTTGCTTCACAACCTGGCTGATGCCGAGGAACGGAAGCCTGTGTTCGCAAAACGCTGCAACGGCGGCCTCGTTAGCGGCATTTAAGATGGCTGGCGCTGTTCCGCCAATACGGGCGGCCTCCATCGCCAAATGAAGACACGGGAACTCCTCGAAGTCCGGCGCGGCGAAGGTCAACGCCTGCATGGCCGTGAGATCAAGCCGCCCCATGGGTTCGTCGGCGCGTTCTGGCCACATTAGGGCGAACTGAATTGGAAATCTCATATCAGTGGGCCCCAAGTGAGCCAGAATCCCGCCATCGGTAAACTCCACTAAGCTGTGCACAATGCTTTGCGGGTGAATCACGACCTCAATCCTGCCGAGCGGCACGCCAAACAGCCACATGGCTTCGATTATCTCGAGCCCCTTATTCATCAGAGTCGCGGAGTCCACGCTAATCTTCGGCCCCATATCCCAAGTCGGATGATTGGCCGCTTGCTCCGGCGTGATGGTTCGCAACGACTCCGTTGATCGCTTGTAGAATGGGCCGCCGGAGGCCGTCAAATAGATCCGGCGCACCTCGTCAATCCGGTGTCCCTGTAGACACTGATAAATGGCGTTGTGCTCGCTATCCACAGGAAGCACTTCCACATTCGCGCGCGCAGCGGCCTCCATAATTCGTGGTCCGGCCATCACGAGCGGTTCCTTGTTGGCCAGAGCCACCCGTTTTCCCGTTTCGATAGCCGTAAGGATAGGTTCGAGACCACACGCACCGACCATCGAGCAAAGCGCCACCTCGGCATCGAGCGCAGCAACCGCCTTAACACCGTCGGGGCCAAACAAAACATCCGTACCCTGCGGCAATGATCCATCCAGCCGGCTTATGCAGTCTGCATCAGATAGGGCCACTTGATATGGCGAAAACTCCGCCGCCTGCTCCATCAGCTTCGAGGAATTGGAATGGGCGGCAAGCCCTACGATGTCGAAGCGCTCTGGATAACGCCGAATAACGTCCAAGGCGCTTTGACCAATGGACCCCGTCGAACCAAGAATGATGACGCGCGTCGCCAATGCCCCTACTCCATTCCCACGTTCTCGGTGGAAGAGGACTGGGCCGCGTAACGCTCCAGGCAGGTCTCAATTGTGCGTTGCGCCTCGTGATGCTCTTGCATAAACTGGCGGATCTCTTTGACTGAATGCATCTCCATTACGCTGTCGGCGAGTTTGCGGGCATCCTCCAGACTGGTGTTCTCCACCTCCGCGCGCACCTCGGGGATGGCTATCGACGACATGCTGAGCGAACTGAGCCCGAGCCCCATCAGAACCTCAGTGAAAACCGGATCCCCGGCCATCTCGCCGCAAATCCCACAAGGGATGCCCGCGCGCTTGGCGGCCTTTACGGTGTGTTTGATCATGCGCAGAATTGCGGGGTGAGCGGGTTCATATAAATGCGCGATCTTCTCATTCACGCGGTCGACCGCAAGAGAGTATTGGATAAGGTCGTTCGTGCCGATACTAAAGAAATCGCACTCCTGAGCCAGGTGATCCGCTACAGCCACTGCGGAAGGCACCTCGATCATACTCCCCATCTGAATATTCCTGCGGAAGGGCACGGAGCGCCTTTCGAGATCAGCGCACACCTCCTTGACCACTGCCTTTACGCGCAGCAGTTCATCGACCCCGCTGATAAGCGGAAACATGATCGATACGTTTCCCCGAACGCTCGCCCGTAACATCGCCCGCAACTGGGCTTTGAATATGTCTGGGCGTTCAAGGCAGAACCGGATGGCGCGCCATCCCAGCTGAGGATTCAGTTCTTCGGCCAACTGTAAGTGCGAGGCGAACTTGTCTCCTCCCAAGTCCAATGTGCGCAAAATCACGGGTCTGTCGCCCAGGGTTTCGGCAGCCTTGCTATAGGCTTGATACTGCTCCTCCTCCGTGGGCAACGAGGTCCGGTCCAAAAACAAGTACTCGGTGCGATACAGCCCCACGCCGCCACACTTCGACGCCAAGTCGGGCGTCACCTCGACGGGTAGCTCGACGTTCGCCAGCAGGTCAATTTCATGACCATCGGTGGTTCGCGCCGGCGCACTGGTTTCTTCGATACATAAGAGGGCTTGGCGGCGGCGTTCTTCGTCTCTTTGCGCCGCCAGATACTTGTCTATGGTGTCTTGGGTAGGCCGGATGACTACATCGCCCTTTACCCCGTCAAGAATGATGGTGTCGCCAGGATGAACATACGTGCAGGCCGTTTTCAGCCCGACCACGGTGGGAATAGCGAAAGCCCGCGCGAGGATGGCCGTGTGTGAAGTCGGCCCGCTCATATCGGTGATAATGCCCTTGGCGTTGGCCAAGTCGATTTTTGCCGTATCAGAGGGGGAAAGGTCCTGCGCCACGATGATGGAAGGGTGGTCCAGGTGTTCGAGGCTTTCCAATTCGGTGTGCAAAAGCTTGCCGAGCACCCGCTTGCCCACATCTAGGATATCCTGCATGCGTTCGCGGAAAGTGGGATCCTCGACGGACTCCATAATCTTCCCTTGACGCTCGATGAGGTCGTTCAAGATGTATTCGACGTTGTATTGCTCGGAGACCAGCCGTTGCTCGAGATCCTCGCGTAAGACCACATCCTCCAGCACCATCAGATGAGCGTCAAAAATGGCCGCGTTGCGTTCGCCGGCCTCACGCGCCATACGTTCCTTGAGTCTACGCAAATCCTGCCGCACAGCCTCTACCGCCTGTTCAAAGCGTTTGAGTTCGGCATCTGTATCGGTTATCTCATACTCGGGGATCTCGAGGCTATGCAGCCCGAAAGTTACCGCGGGCCCCATGGCTATACCAGGGCTGACTCCGATTCCTTGCAGCGCGATTTCCACTTACTCTTCCCCAAATCCAGATTCAAACAGAGATCGAACCGCTTCCATTGCATCTTTCGCATCAGGCCCTGAACAGGTGACCTCCACGCGGTTGCCTTGCGCCGCAGCGAGGGTCAGCAGCCCCATGATGCTTTTGGCGTTAACCCGGCGGCCATTCTTCTGAATTGTAACGTCGCTATCGAACTGTAACACGGTCTGCACCAGAGTCGCCGCCGGCCGGGCGTGCATCCCAAGCGAATTGACAATTATAAGCTCTTCCTTGATTTCTTCGTGTTCGCTCATGGTCGTTCAAGACCCCGTTTCCGACAGCTCGATAATTACCTCCAGGGAGGTCCGCTGCCCAGCGTCAATCACAAGTGGCCACACAGGAAACACCACACTGCCCTGATATATGCGTTCTTGTCCGCCTTCGGACTGGCTCACTGTCTCTAACGGAAAATGGAAGAGCGTAGCCGGAACGTTAAACCGCAACCCAAGTTCGAGTTGCTGCCAGTCGTCGCGCAGGGCCCAGTGGTTAATTTCCTCGTGACATCCGTGTTCGCCAAGTTTCGGATTGCCCAGATCCCGGTCGTCGGAACGGTAATACCGATCGAACGTTGCGCCGCTGAGTAGGTTCGCCAAGAACTCGACTCCGAAACACGTGGAAACGCTCTCATCTCCAATGTTATCAAGATCATAGCGGATAGTAAACGTCGAATCACCTTCGGCAAGACGAATGGTCTTGCTTACACGCACTAGCGCCCCGCCGCCTTGGCTCGAGTGTACCACGCCGGCGCGCGTCAGGGTGACTTCGCCGTTACCCGTTTCGTAGGCGTATGGCGCCGTCGCAAAGTCGCCGCGTTCCTCAAAAGTGTTTGCCCACAGCTCGGTTTCCGTCACGTCGGAATCAACGAAATGATCGCGGAGCGAGATGCGCCGGTAATTGTCATAAATCAGATACGCCTCCAGCCCAGACTCCTTAGCCCGTATGAGTTCGTGGATGCTCTGATCGCCGCCGCCTTCATCACCTACGCTCACGCGGCCCTCGCGCAGGTCGTCGTGATAGAGCTCATCGCGGCGTGTCAACACGTTGTTGAGATTAAACGCCTTGGGCTTGTAATCCAGCTCGAACAGGCCGCCTCCGTCGTACGGACTCAGGCCAAGCCAGAGTTGACTATTCTCTAGAATGACCTCGTCGTTCCCATCCGCGTCGAAGTCAACTTCTTCCACCTTAGTCCAACCTTGTGGACGGTCCACCAGTTCGTCCAGGCATGTTTCGGCGCGGATGAGCTTCTCGTAAACCGCTGTGCGCAGGTGGTTCAAATAGAGCCCCCCAAAAACCCCATGCCAATAAGCGCAATTACATTGCCCCTGGTGGAGCAGAAGCCGCGCTTCTTCGCAGGTCGAGGGCCCCTTTTCCGCCTCGAGCTTCTGGAGCTTGTGGCTGACGTAGAGCATCTTCTTGTGCATGTTATTGGCTTCCGGGTACTTGGCCAGAAAGCCGCGCCAGAAGCCGCCACGGAGAAACAACTGCGCGTCAGGACCAATGGTTTCGTCGCGATTCACCCATTCCTCGACCCGTTTCAAACGGCGCTGCATGTCGGTCGGCAGAGCCCACGCCATCATCTCCTCATACGAAGCACAGGTGAGGTATACGCGGCCCAGCGGGCCAGCTTGCTCCAGATACTCCCGATACGTCACGGAATGAAGCCATTCCTTCTCTTCAGTTACCGCTTGAAAGAATTCGTCCAGCCACCCTTCCTCGTACACACTTCTGTGAGTTTCCGGCCAGACGCCGAATTTCTCGCCGTCGTCGTGAATCACCGCGCATGGCGGCCCCTCAGAGCTTGCGTTAGCGCGCAGGAATTCGATGGATTTATGGACCTGGTGAAACGGAATAGCGTAGCGGAGCGGCTTCAGAATAGGAAACACTTTGACGGCATACCCCTCGTCTTCCGTGACATAGTACCCAAACAATTCCTCACGCCGCAGACCACCGTACTGAAAATGGGTGTCGTCAAGCGCGGTGTATTCGATCCCGGCCTGCGCCATAATGGCGGGCATATGCGGCTCCCAAACGCGCTCGGTCAGCCACATGCCACGGGGCGGTTGTCCGAAGTGTTTTTCGCAAAAACCGTTCATGCGCTTGATCTGTTCGAGGCTGTCCCGGCGGGGTATAGCGCAAAGCAGGGGTTCGTAATACGCGCCGCCCATGATTTCAATCTGCCCGGCCTCGACATGCGCGCGCAGGCGTTGGAGAAACCGAGGCTGATGTTTCAGAAACCAGTCGAGCAAAGGACCAGTGAAGTGCTGGGTTACATGAATGCCCGGATGACGCTCCAAGACATCAAGAAAGGGTTTATACGCTTTTTCGTAGGCTTCTGCAAAGACGTGGTCAAAATTTCCCACGGGTTGGTGGGAGTGACACCCAAAAATCAGGTACATCTGCTTATTCATGGATAAATCCTTGGCTGGTTGGGGCTATGCCGACCGGTCGATATCCCGGTGCCGAAGCCGTACTTCATATTTCAGATCTCTGAGGAATAGCGCCAGATATCGGGCCACCGCGACTGAACGATGTCTGCCGCCGGTGCATCCGATCGAGACCGTCAGGTAAGACTTTGGTTCGGCCGCATACCGGGGCAACAGGAACTTCATCAGGCCTTTCAGGCGCTCCAGAAACTCGGGCGCGTCTCCGCTGTTTAACACAAAGTCGCGCACGTCGGGCTCGTTGCCGGTCCACGGCCGCATATCTGGATCGTAGTGAGGATTAGGCAGAAAACGTACGTCAAACACCACGTCGCTCTCTTGCGGCACGCCATGCTTGAATCCGAACGATAGCACGGTAATCAAGAGCTTCTGAGCGTCTTTGTCGCCCTGAAACACCGTAGCGATGCGCTCACGCAACTCCTGCACCGAGGTCGCGCTGGTGTCAATCAACAGGTCGGCCCGCGCGCGGATCGGCTCAAGCATGGCGCGTTCTCGCCGGATCCCTTCTTCAATACTGCCCGTGAGCGAGGAGGGGTGACGCCGGCGCGTCTCACTGTAGCGCTTGAGCAAGACCTCGTCGGAGCTGTCGAGAAAAAGGATGTCCGGCCGCAACCCTAGCTCAGTTACCTCGTCGAGCAGCGCCGGCAGGTTCTCGAGGCTTTCCCCGGCACGCGCATCGATGCACACGGCAATCCACCGGCGCTGGCGATCTGATCGAATGACAAGATCTGCGAATGTGGGGATGAGCAAGGCTGGCAGGTTATCCACACAGTAATAGCCAAGGTCCTCAAGAAACCGCAGCGCTTGACTTTTCCCAGCGCCCGACAGGCCCGTCACCAGCACGAAACGGGCGTCGTCAGTCATTGGACGTGTTCATCAGCGTCATCAAGCGCTGATTCAGTTGTTGCGCTGGATGCACGCCCAGCTCTTTCAACCGGTGAGTCAGGGCGGCGACCTCCACAATAATTGCGATGTTGCGGCCCGGCCTGACGGGTATGAGAAGATACGGCACTTTCACACCCAACAAATTGACAAACGAGTCGCTCAACCCTGTGCGGTCGTATTCCGCGTCTTCATTCCACTCCTCAAGCTCAACAACTAGGCCGATGCGCTCGGAATTGCGCACGCGGCCCACGCCGTACACACTCTTGATGTCGATTATGCCGACGCCCCGAATCTCCATATGGTGCTCGACGACCGACGAGGTTTCTGCGACAATGCTTTCTTCTCGCCGCCGTTTCAGCGTAACCACGTCGTCCGCCACCAGCCTGTGACCACGCTCGACCAGCTCAAGCGCTGTTTCTGATTTGCCTATGCCAGGAGCGCCGACAATAAGGCACCCCACGCCATAGCAATCGACAGCGGTGGCATGGACTATTGTTTCCGAACTGAACTCCTCGGCAAGAAACAAAATGATGCTGCTGATCAACTCGTCGGTGGTGCGGCGCGACATGAGCACGGGTATCCCTCGCCGGTTGCACATATCGAGGAACACCGGCAACGGACGCAAACCCCGGGACAACACGAAGGCGGGTATCTCAAAGCTGAACATTCCCTGCAGCCGCGACTCTAACTCGGCCGGCGAGAGTTGTTCCATGTAGTGGATCTCGGTGTTGCCCAGGATCTGGACACGATCGTTGGCGAAGTAATCGAGATAGCCGCTCAACGCGAGGCCCGGCCGGTTAATATCGGAGATGAGCACCGGCCGGCCAATGCCCTGAAAACCTCCGATGACCTCGAGTTCGAGGTCATCGGACATGCGATCGAGCAGCCGCGCCACGGCGATGCTGGCTTTACGGTTTACGGGGAGATTCTGAGTATCCATGCCGTTCTCCGAGCAATACGGCTGCTAGGGAAACCATCGCTAAAACTGGGGTTCAATATGCCCGAAGGCGCCGTCTTCGCGCACATATAAAACATTCACCTCTTGTGTGCGGGCATTACGGAAGGCAAGGAACGGCTGCCCGGACACTTCGAGCTGCAATGCGGCGTCCTCGACGTCCATCGGCTTCATGTCGAGTTCCTCGGGCACGATTTTCGGGGCAAGGAGGGGCTCCTCGGGCTCAGCCATTGTGCTCACGGCTTCGTCCTCCTCGGGAGGGGTAGAGACCGCGGCCGCCTCGGCATCAGCCAGCTTCTCCGGCTTGAATTTCTTGCGCCGGTCCTTGATCTTGCGGACTTGCCGGTCGATCTTTTCGACGGCCGCGTCGACCGACGTATACATATCCGGCGACTCTTCCTCGGCATGGACGCGAACGCCGTTCGCGTTCAACGTAATATCAGCCACATGCCGGTGCTTTTCAATGGTCAGAACCACCTCCACGTTCATGGGCTTGTCAAAATGGCCGCGCACCTTCTCAAGCGTTTTTTCAACGTGCTGCTTCATGGAGTCCGTCACTTCCATGTGACGACCAGTAATCTCGATGTTCATGGTGGTTTACTCCTTGTGCTCTTCTAGGTGACTCTTGCCCGGCGGAATCCTAACAACGGCGCCGGGACGTGTCAAATCCTCAAACTACCATCACTTATCGAACGCTGAAATAGCAAACTGCATATAGACGCGGGAACATGTGTCCATCGTTCAAGAACATCCGCTCCGTTCATTTCCAACCAACGCCGAGGGATCGCGCGCTGGTGACACACTCATAATCAAACGGTAATCTAATCCTTCGAAACCGTTCTGCCGCC
This sequence comes from Candidatus Hydrogenedentota bacterium, assembly GCA_003552485.1. Taxonomy (GTDB): domain Bacteria; phylum Hydrogenedentota; class Hydrogenedentia; order Hydrogenedentales; family SLHB01; genus PUMX01. The sequence goes on along the minus strand of PUMX01000286.1, from coordinate 9,076 downwards.
TGCTTAGCCTAGCACGAAATTACCCCAGTTCTCAGTGCTCGGCCCACTACGCCAAGCAGGATTGGCTTGGCCTACCCCGGCGCCGAGCCGCATATCACAGATCATCGGCCATTCTCACCAAATCCCAACAAGATGCGCAAGCTACTCCGCAGTTGAGATTTTGTCAATATTTTTCTATACTATGGGCGCCAGTCATGGTCGGCGGCCACAAGGGGAGACAATCGGAGCATGGCCAAGCAAACCGTCCTCAAACAAGAACGTATCATAGAAGCGATCCGCCGGGATTTGCCGGAGGACCAAGCTGTTGTCTTCGTGCAGTCCAGCGGCTACGCGATGACGCCTACGGCGTATCGGCGTCATCTCAAACGAATGGGGGGAAGGGAAAACGTGGAACGGCTCATCCGATCGGGCAAGAGCAACCGTGAGATCATGGAATTTCTGTTCCCCGAGGCGAACCTTACCGAGTTACCCCTCCAACCGCCGGTGCAGGGCCAGCTTTTCGTGGACCTTACTGTGGCCGGGCCCACCGAACCCGAGCCGCCGGATTCGCCCGTGTACGACACCGTCAAACTTACGCTGCATCTGCCTGCCGATGTTTACGAAGCCCTGCGTCTAGCGGCCCGTGCGGAGGGGAAAACGCAGAACCGTCTCATCACGGAGCTACTGACGACGGCGCTGTCGCAGGGCCCCCGCTTTCCAGAAGACAATTCCCGCACGTGAGTTTGCTGCAAGCTCATCGCTCGTCTCGGTGCTTCCCATTGCTTCGCGTGACGCAGGGAGACTCACCCCTCGAACTCCAACGAAACCACGGCATGACGATCCGCTTCTTCGCCGGCAGGCCAACCATTCCCTTCGATGAGGGAACGGTTCGCATACTCCTCATTGCTGAGGCCCAGCGTGTGAATCTCTATGCGGTCGTCGTAGACATGAACATCCCGGAATTCGATGGGATACTCGATAAGCGCGGCGGTTGTAACTTGGGTCATATGGCCTGCCGGCACAATGTAATGCATGTGGCGGTGGCCGCTTAGGAGCAACCTTACCTGCGGATGACGCCGCAATAGCGACATGAATAGTTCGCTGTTCACCAGTTCTCCACTGAGTTGCTTGTTAAGCCTTTGCAACCGGCCGGCAACGGGTATCACGGGATAGTGCATGGCAATGACGGTAGGCCATGATTTGTGGCTGTGGAGATCGTCATCCAACCAGCGAAGCTGGGCAGGCGGTATGGCCCAGCTTCCCGAGCGGTGCGCCTCCTCATTCTCCGCGCAAGGCGCAAGCGTTCCGTCACTCCAATACCACCACGGATCCAACACGCAAAAGTGCAGATTTCGGTTATTGAAGGAGTACACTGTGTCGGCGAGCGGCAAGTGACCGCTGAACGCTTCGATGAAATACCGCCGCGACATGTCGTCGCCGAAGTCGGTATTGCCTCCCAGAGGAAAGTAGGGTACGTTCAAAAAATCGAAGAAATCCCGCGCCGCAAAGATGGCGTCTCTACCGTGATTACTCGCGAGGTCGCCTGTAGCCAAAATAAACTCAGGCTCGACATGCTGAATGTCGTCGCGCAAGCAACGCATGATGTCGGGCATGAACGGGTGCAGCGTATGGTTATTCCACTCTTCGCTGTCTTCTTGCCCCAAGTGCGAATCCGTTAGATGCACGAAACGCCACATGTCGATCCTATGGCAGCTATCCGTTCTCGGGTAACGGAGCTGGCGGTTATGGTGGTTTGTGTGGCGCGTTGTTCGCGCGCTATGTGTTGGTGTTGCAAGGCGCGAAGCGCCGCGAAGCCGTAGTGGTCAGCCTTCCATCGCCAGCGTCGCGGCCACGGCTGCGCTGTTCTCACCGAAGCACAGAGCCCTCAGACAAAACAGCCATCGTGGCGGTTTCCGGGCTCAGTTAAGTGTCTTCACGTATACGAATTTACCAAAATAACATATGTATAAGCAACTGAACTAACCAAAAAATTGCCCGTCGTTCCGCAATTGGTCCACGCACGAGTCTGACATCTTTGAAACGCGCGACAGCCGCATTCACGACAACGCCGCCCCAGCGGAGCCTCAGCCACTGCACGTCATTGCGCGCATCGCGCTACCCGTTTTGCCGCTGGCGCTCTTTGACATATAACACAACGAATAGGGCGATCCCTACAGCCACAAAAGCCAGACTGAACACTTGTTGGTCCGACAACACGCCGCCAAAATGCACGGGATTGTGATCGCCGCGGAAAAACTCGAGGACAAAGCGCAGCAAACCATATAGCGCCAAGTACGAGCATATCATCACGCCGCGGAACGGATACCACCATTCCCGGAACATCCACATCATGGCGCCCATGGCGAGCAAACCGGTCACACTGTAGAGTTGCGTGGGATGCACCGGCAACGAGGTCATGTCCTCAAACTGCACCAGCCCGGCCCGCAGGTGATCCAGAAATGCAGGGCTGCCGGTTGGTTGGGCTTCCGGGTTGGCCGGGATCCGAGGAAACTCGACGGCCCAGGAAATGTCAGTGACCCGGCCATAGCAACAGCCATTTAAGAAACAACCCATCCGTCCCAAGGCGTGACCGATGGGAATGTATGGTCCCAAGGCATCGGCGAAGCCGAGCACCGGCACATTCTTGCGCCGGGCGTAAAACCACGCGAAAAGTACTGCCGCCGGAAATGCCCCCTGAAACACCAAGCCGCCGCGCCAGATAGCGATCCAACCGACGGGATCTGACCAAGAATAGCTTGCTGGGAACATGAGGATATGCAGCAGCCGGGATCCGGCCACGCCAGCGATCAACAGGCCAACGGCCACGCTATTCACGAATTCCTTCGGCGCTTGAAACCGTGGTCCATCGCGTTGACACATGAACAAGGCCATGAGGAAGGCAAGAGCAATCATGAACCCGTAGGAATGAATGGTCACGGGCCCTAAGTCAAGCAGAGTCGGATGCATTCAGGCTTTCTTTTTCCCGCTGGCGCTCCATGCGATGCCAACTGATGATTAACAACGCCACTCCAATACAAATCGCTGAGTCGGCTATGTTGAAGGCGGGATAACGTTTCCATGGGAAGTCGAAGGGGATGAAATAGAAGTGCACCTGGATGAAGTCCGTGACCGATCCCAAGCGGAATCGATCCACCAGATTCCCGACGGCCCCGCCAATGATCATGCCGTAGGACATGGCTTGAACCCATGAGCCCGGGTGAAGATGGCGGAACAAGTAGATGAGCACGAGCGTGGCGATTACCGGGGCCGTATAAACGACGGCCGGCATATCCCGAAACGCGCCGCCAACCAAGCCGGGGTTGCGCTCATGGGTGAGAAAAACAAACTGTTCTTCCCGGCCCGCAAACGTCACGCTTCCCTCCGGAATGGTGCGAAGAATATACTCCTTGGTTGCCTGATCGGCAACCAGCACCAGACCGAAGGCAACCAAGACCCAGATCAGCTGTCGTCGTCGTTGTGCTTTCACGGGATTGCGGCTACAGTGTACCGTCGCGCTCGAGCTTGGACTGGCATTCAACGCAATACCGGGCGGATGGATAAACCTCGAGCCGTTTCTTCGGAATATCCTTGCCGCAGCCTTCACACACCCCGTACGTACCTTCTTTGATTCGCGTCAGGGCGTCTTCGATATCACGCAGCCGGTCCGTCTCGCCACTCGCGATGTTGAGTGCGGTTTCCCGTTCATAGTTATCAGTGCCCACCTCTGCAAACGCAGTGAAATCGGTCGCATTATCCTGGCCCGAGTCCTCAAGCGTCGATTCCTCGATCCGCTGAATGCCTTTCCGCAGTTGCTCCTGTTCCGCCAGGAGGAGCTTCTCAAACTTCTTCGCCTCCCGCTTGTTCATACGACAATGCCTCCGAGTTGTTCGACACAACGTTCGCAGATCTCAGGATGCTCGGGGATCTGCCCTACCGATTCCTTGTAATTCCAACACCGGGCGCATTTCTTGCCCGGGGCCTTGTTAATCTCAACCAACAAGCGGTCCTCGTGGCGTGTAGCCTCTTCTGACACAGGCGCAATTTCGCATTGAGAAACAATAAAGACGGCAGGAAGCTGCGATTCCGCTTCGTGCAGCACCTTTTGCGTTTCTTCGTCGCCCGGCACAAGACGCACCTGGGCTTCGAGCGAGGTGCCGATGCGTTTCGCCCGGCGTGCTTCCTCCAACGCCTTGGACACAATGCCGCGAATCCGAAGCAGCGCATCCCATGTATGCAACGCTTCGTCCTCAAGGAAGTACTGCGGATTCTCCTTCGAGAACTCACAAGTATGCACACTTTGCGCTGTCTTCAGATGCGCCGGCAAATGTTGCCACGCTTCATCGGCCGTGTACGGGATAATTGGGGCCAGAAGCTTTAACAGATCCGTGAGGATCTCTGCCATAACCGTCTGAGCCGCCCGGCGTTCGCGCGCGCCAGCGGCAAATGTATAGACTCTGTCCTTGATGATATCCAGATAGAATGAACTCATCTCGACGGCGCAGAAGTTGTGCATCTTATGAAACACGTGATGGAAATCAAAGCTCTCATAATGTTTCAGCACCTGTTGCTTTAGTGCTTCGCACTGATGCAACGCCCACCGGTCGACGTCCTCAAGCTCCTCGTAGGATATGGCGTGCTCCGGGCCGAAATCGTAGAGGTTGCCCAGCATGTAGCGAAACGTGTTTCGCAGCCGCCGGTAGATGTCTTGCAGGTGTTTCATGATTTCTTCGGAAATACGGATATCCTGCCGATAGTTTTCCGAGGCGATCCATAGGCGCGTGATGTCGGCCCCATAAAGCTCCATGAGCGCATCGTTGCCGAACGAGTCGCCAAGTTTCTTGCTGAGCTTACGCCCTTCAACGTCGATGACGTAGCCCGTTGTAAGCACTGTTCTGTATGGCGGCGCGCCGCGAGTCGCAATGGCGGGAATCAGCGAACTCTGAAACCAGCCGCGATGCTGATCGCTACCTTCGAGGTACATATCGACGGGCCATCCCAGATCGGGGTCGGCTTCGCATACGGCGCGGTGGCTTACTCCTGCATCGAACCAAACGTCTAGAATATCGCTTTCCTTGGTGAACTCGCCATGACCACACTCGCCGCACACCGTATTCTCGGGAAGCAGTTCGGACGCCTCAGAGTCGAACCAACGATCGATGCCGTCATCCGCGGATCTTGCGATCCCAATGATTCTCTCAAACGTTTCGGCGTTCGCATGGGGCTCTCCGCAGTTGGCGCAATAGAACACTGGTATTGGAACGCCCCACACCCGTTGCCGGCTGACGCACCAGTCGGGCCTCTGACTAAGCATGCTATAGATACGGTCGCGGCCCCAGGCGGGAACCCATTCGACTTCGTCCACGCCTTTCAGCGTCTTCTCCCGCAGGCCGTTGTGTTCCATGGAAATGAACCATTGCGCCGTGGCGCGGTAGATGACGGGTGTCGAACACCGCCAGCAATGAGGGTAGCTGTGGGTGACCTCTTCCTTGTGGAGAAGCGCCCCGCTTTCCCTGAGGTCGGTCACTATCCGCTCATTGGCGTCAAACACATGTTCGCCCGCGTACGGCCCCGCCTGGTCAGTGAAACGCCCTGCGCCATCGACCGGCGAGAGCGGTTCGATACCATACTGGCCGCCCACGACGTAGTCTTCCTGACCATGACCCGGCGCAGTATGCACGCATCCCGTGCCCGCGTCGAGGGTCACATGACGGCCCAGAATAACCGGGCACACGCGGTCATCGAACATTCCGTGCTGATAGGTCACCCCTTCGAGATCGCTTCCGGTAAACTCCGCTACCTTCTCATAGGTTTCAATGCCGCATTCCATAAGAGCGCGCGAGGCCAGGCCACTGGCAATGATAAGGTTTTCATCGCCCACGCGAATCGCCACATACTCGAGGTCGGGATGAACCGCGATAGCCAGGTTCGCGGGCAGCGTCCATGGCGTGGTGGTCCAGATCACGAAGGATGTCTTGCCTTCCAGCCCTGGAACCGGAGAGACCGCATTAAACTTCACGTAAACCGAGGGCGAGAGGTGATCGCCATATTCCACTTCGGCCTCGGCCAGCGCGGTCTGACAATGGGCGCACCAGTAGATCGGTTTCAAGCCGCGATATACGTAGCCCGCTTGGTACATCTCGGCAAACACCTGTATAATGGTGGCGACATAATCAGGGCTCAGGGTCAAATAGGGTTTGTCCCATTGGCCCGTGACCCCAAGGCGTTTGAATCCTTCGCGGTGTTTGTCAACAAAACCCAACGCGAATTCACGGCAAGCCCGCCGAATGTCCGTTTGGCTCATGGACTTGGCGGCGTCTCCGAGGTCGCTCAGCACTTTGTATTCGATAGGCAGGCCATGACAGTCCCACCCCGGCAAATACGGGGCATCGTAACCCGCCATGTGTTTGGTTTTGACGACAAAGTCTTTCAGGATCTTATTTAGCGCATGACCGGCGTGCAGTTCACCATTCGCGTAGGGCGGACCATCATGAAGCACGTAGCGATCGCGTCCGCGGCGCGCGGCGCGCATACGGCCATACAGGTCCATTTCCTCCCATTGTTTCAGTATTTCGGGCTCGCGTTGCGTGAGATTAGCCCGCATAGGGAAGTCGGTCCGGGGAAGATTTAGTGTGTTTTTGTAATCCATGATGCCAGACATCCAGACTAACGCGCTGGAATAGCGTTAGGGTAATCGTCTTTGTTAACCATAGGCGGTTAGAATAGCGCGAAAGCTATCACACGAACGGCGGAGAAGTCAATGGCGCAATTCTTGCAAGGGTTCAGCGCGGATTGTGACCATATGGCGAGACAGGAGTTTGCATGCTTTTTGATGATGAAGGACGCCCGCTGATTCGGGTTGAGACCTGTAACAACTACCAAGAGGCGGCCATCGTGCTCTCGTACTTGGAATCCCGAGGCATTAGCGCTCGGTCGAACTCCGAGATCCCGCACGCGATTCTGCCTATCACCGTGGGCGAACTCGGCGCTGTCGAGATCATGGTCGAGCAACAGGATGCCGAACGGGCGCGCCGCCTTTTGCGCGAGCGGCGCGAAGAAGCCGGGATTCAGGACCACCTCGACAGCGACGATACAGGCGGCTGAATCAACCGCAAAGGCAGTTCGTTTACTACTCGTCCAACTTGTTACGCAACGCTTCGAGTTGCTCAGCAAGCAGCGTGTTCAACCGCGCGTCTTGGTCGCTGTCAGGCTTTTGCGCGCCTTTTGGGGATCGTTCTCCGCTCTTGCCTTTCGCTTTTTGTTTGGAGCGGCGTTTTGCGCTCGCGCCCTTTTCCGGCTTACGCTGTGGTTGAGTTTCGGCTTTACCCGAAGCCGCCGGCGCTGACTTACCATCATTGCTTGCCGCGGCGTCCTTGCTGCGTTCTGGCTTCTCGCCCTTAGACGAAGACTCCTGCGCGTCCTTCTGCGGTTCGCCGCCCCGTCTCCTTGCTCCGGCTGGCGGCCGGGCGGGCTGTAGCGCCTTCATCGACAGGCTGATTCGCGACAACTCCCTATCAACCTTGAGCACGCGCACCTTAACGATGTCCCCCACTTTTACCACGTTGTGAGGATCTTCGATGTAACGGTTCGCCAATTCAGACAGGTGAACGAGGCCGTCCTGGTGGACGCCGATATCCACGAACGCTCCGAAATCCGTGACGTTCGTCACCACGCCTTCGACGTCCATGCCGTCTTGCAGGTCCTCCAAGCTGTTCACCCCCTCGAGAAACTGAGGCGCCCGGAACTCTTTGCGCGGATCCCGCCCCGGCTTCAACAGTTCGGCGCGGATGTCGGCCAACGTCAATTCGCCAATGGTGTCCGTGACGAATGGCTTGACATCCAACTCCCGCAGCAGCGCCTCATTACCAATAAGCTCCTTCGGCGTCACCTCGAGGGATTCGGCAATACGCTCGGCCACCGGATACGCTTCCGGATGGATGCCGGTGGCGTCCAGTGGGTTGTCGCCATCGGGTATGCGAAGAAAACCCGCCGCCTGCTCAAACACACGCGGGCCCACGCCTTCGACTTCCAACAGTTGCTGGCGGTTCGTAAAGGGTCCATCTGTTTGGCGCTTCTCGAGAATGTTGTGCGCAACATGGCTGCGCATTCCACTGATATAATGCAAGAGGTGCGCCGACGCGGTGTTGAGGTTGACGCCCACGCGGTTCACGCAAGACACGACGGTGCGGTGCAACCCCTCGCGCAGGGCCTTCTGATTCACGTCGTGCTGATATTGACCGACCCCGATATGGCGGGGATCAATCTTTACGAGTTCCGATAAGGGATCCTGCAGACGCCGCGCGATGCTGATAGCCCCGCGGATGGATATGTCGAGGTCCGGGAATTCCTCGCGAGCTTGTTTCGAAGCGGAGTAGATCGAAGCGCCAGCCTCATTGACGAGTACGCAAAACACACCCTGTTTGTCGCACTTGGCCAACAACGGGCGCACAAAGGCGGTGGCCTCCCTTGCTCCGGTTCCATTGCCGATCGCAACGGCATCCACGTCATACCGTTTGATGAGATCCAGCAGGATTTCGCTGGCTTTCTCGGTTTCGTTTTGAGGCGGCGTCGGGAAGATCGTGTTCGATTCTTTGTATGTGCCCTGCTTGTCCACCACAGCGAGTTTGCATCCGGTTCGCATGCCGGGGTCAATGCCGATTATGTTAAGCGCGCCAGCGGGAGGCGCGAGCAGAAGATTTTCCGCGTTCTCGCGAAATACCCGAATCGCCTCCTGATCAGCCCGCCTACGGACGTGGTTAAGCACTTCATTCTCAATGGACGGACGAAGCAGCCGCCGGTACGCGTCTTCTACCGCCAACTTCAGTTGGGCTGCGCAGGGGGACTCCGCATTACGAATAATCCGCTCTTCGATTTGGGCAAGGATCGCGTCGTTGTCGATCTCAAGCTCCATGCGCAGCGATCCCTCCTTCACCCCGCGAAGGATCGCGAGGAACCGGTGGGACGGAATCTTTCCGACAGCCTCGCGGAAGTCGTAGTACGTCTCGTACTTGGTCTTCTTTCCTTCAGTGTTCTTAGTGGCGAAAGCGGCGATACTTCCCTCCCCAGCCATCCGCTCGCGTAGCGTCGACCGCAATCCGGC
>PUMX01000341.1 GCA_003552485.1 Candidatus Hydrogenedentota bacterium | reverse complement strand
GGCTGAATATGCTTGTCTGGTAGCCGATCTTTCCTAAACGGCGCTTGGGCATTGGAAGATCCTCCGCCGCTACAGTGCGCGGCGCCCCGCCGCGAGTTCTGCGCGCTAAACCTGCGCCCAACGCCGCCCCTGCGGCGGCCTTCACAAATCCGCGCCGGCCGATCCTAGTCATCAAAAGCGCTCCTCTCTGCCCACTTATAGTGACGCGGAGAACCCCAATTCCCGCACGTTCAAGGTGAGCGGTTATTATTGTGTTAACGGCCCCGTTCTGTCCAGTCGGCCGGGGCCGCTGGCCAATCCTTTCCCCGGTTTACGCTTGGTGCAAACGCACAGATTGGCGTGCGCATTCCCCCTGTTAGATTGGGAATGTTACCGGGGCCGGCCTTTGTTTCCCATCGAGTCTGAACACAGTTCAGCGGAGGATTCAAGCGTTACGGTTTTTTGATCTCAAGTAGAGGGATAGTGTATTTTGAGAGCCTCTTATCGCAAGCCATTTTTCCGCGAGACAGGCGCGTGGGCTCGCACCCGCTGGCCGATTACGTTTCTTACCTCGGGACCCGGAGGCTAACCAATGTTACATCGAAATCGAAGTGGATTTACCCTCATTGAACTTCTCGTTGTCATTGCCATTATTGGCATCCTGGCGGCTATCCTTCTGCCCGCGCTGGCGCGCGCGAGAGAGGCGGCCCGGCGCGCGTCTTGTGCGAGCAACCTGCGGCAAATCGGCTTGAGCTTCAAGATGTACGCTCAGGAGAACCGGCGCGAAGCGTTTCCCGGACTTGCGCCTTTTGGAAACCCGGGCGGGGTGCCTATCTTTGCCGCGCCCGACGCTCAGGGGTACTTCCCCGAGTACCTGAACGATCTCGATGTCTTCCAGTGCCCGTCGGACACCGGCGCGGACGGCTATGGGCAACAGGTGGTAGACCGTATTCCTGAAGGAAACATTGAGGCGCATCTTGATGCGGCCGAAGCGGCTGAAGATCAACTTAGCATGCGCTATTTCCGCTCGGCGATGTTGGGCCGCTCGTATTGGTATCATGGGTATGCGATGAGCAACGTAGAAGAGTTCTATGGCATGTGGAACGCGACGGGAACCCACGAGGATCTGGGTTCCGTGGATATTGAGGGGGAGGCGCCCGTGCAAATGGTGGTGCGGCTCAAGGACTGGACCGAGGATCTTTCCGTCGCTGACAAATTGCCGTGGACCGCGATTCTAGGCGAGGGCTGGGCCGGTGGTGATACGGCGATGCGCCTGCGCGAAGGCATCGAGCGCTTCGCGATCACGGATATCAACAATCCAGCGTCGGGCGCCATGGCGCAGAGCGAGATTGCGGTCTTGTTTGACACCTTTGGCACGGGGGCTGACAGCCACAACACAGCGGGCGCCATGGTTTTTAACCATATGCCAGGCGGATCGAATGTCTTGTACTTGGACGGTCATGTCGAATTTATCCGCTACCCCCAAGAGTTCCCCATCATCGCGGATGAAGAAAACAACTATGGTCTGCCCCGCCAGGTCAGTCATTATGGGTTGCAATAAGTTTAGCTAAACGGAGCCGGGAATAGGACTAGCAGTCAACATGAATTGTGTGTCGCGCGCCTTTGGCAGCAAACAACGGTTGCTCCTTTTGGCCGTGTTGACGGCCGCCGTCGTCATGGCGGGTTGTGGGGCGCCGCCGGACGAGATTGGCGTGGTCGCGGGCAGCACGCATATCGAAGTGATATTGGAAGACCTTGTCGAGGACTGGGTTGCGATCCATTCGCTCTTCCCGCCTGCGACCTGTCCCAGCCAGTTTGATATGAAGCCCAGCCACATTGCGGCGCTTCGCAACAGTCAGGCGATCTTGTTGCACCCTTGGCAGGAAGAGATGGCCAATGTGCGTGAGGGGCTGAGCACAGCGGGCGCGCCCGAAGAGCGGGTGCACATATTGAGGATCGAAGACAATTGGATGATTCCTGAGGTTCAGCAAGCCGCCACGGCCCGGGTGTCCGCGGTATTGGGCGAGTTGAAGAACAATAATCCTCAGGAAGGCATACCCGATCTGAGCGGCCGCCTGGCGGAGCGCGAAAGAGTCATCGAGCAACAGGGCGCCGAAGCGGAAGACCGCTTGCAAACCGCTGGCGCCGCTGGCGCGCCTATCTTGTGTAACGTGATGCAGGCGGATTTTCTCGAGTGGGCTGGATTCGAGGTTGTGGGAACCTATGGCCCGCCGGAGGATCTCAGCGTCGCTGCTATCGAACGCTTGCTCGCGAAAGGCAAGGAAGCCGGTGTGACGCTGGTGGTCGATAACTTGCAAAGCGGCGATCCCCGGGTCGGCGGCCGCATCGCTGGTGAACTCGGGGCGGGGCACGCTGTATTAAGCAACTTTCCGCGCGCCGTGCCGGACACCGACACATGGGAGGCGACGTTGGATTACAACATCACCGCGCTGGTTGATGCTTTGGAGAACGTTACGCCGTGACGCCCGCCGTCGAACTGCACGAAGCAACCGTCATCCGCCAGAACCAGCTTGGCCTGCACTCGGTGTCGGTGCGCGTCGAGCCAGGCGAATTCGTGGGCATAATCGGTCCCAACGGGGCAGGAAAAACCACCTTGCTCACGGCGGTGAATGGGATGTGTTCGCTTACCAGCGGGCACATCCGCGTGTTTGGCGCGGATCCGCACGGCTGGCGCGGGCACCGCGTCCGCGCGGGAATCGGTTATGTGGCCCAGCTTCGCCGGCCTGATCCGCGGTTGCCCATCACGGTGCGTGAGAGCGTGATGACGGGGCGGGTCGGGCGGCTGGGTTTGTTGCGGCGGCCGGGCCGGGACGATTGGCGCAAGGTAGACGAAGCGCTAGCCCGCGTCGGCATGTCAGGCTTGGCGCATCGGCCCCTCGGCCAATTATCCGGCGGCGAATATCAACGAACCGCCATCGCCCGGACGCTTGTGCAAGAACCGGATCTGTATCTCTTCGACGAGCCCGCAACCGCCATTGATCCGCAGGCGCAGCATGACGTGCTGGGACTGGTCCAATCGCTGCACCGGGATACTGGCGCCACGGTTCTCTATGTGACGCACGACCTGCCCGCTCTGCCCCCGGCGGCGCGCCGGCTGTTGCTGCTGAAGGAAGGCCGTTTGTGGCGCGACGGCCCGAGGCAGCGTCTGTTGGCGCCCGATGAGATTCAGGCGTTGTACGGTTTCGAGGCGGGCGTTCTGCCCGTGGAGAACAGTTTCGCCCAGGAATCGGCGGCGTCCACACGATGCGCCGTTCAATGAGGCTGCTGTGATGATATGGGATGTGTTTCAGCATAACTACCTCGCCGCGGCGGTGGCGGCCGGATTCCTCACGGGCGTGATCTGCGGCGTGGCCGGCGCCTTTATTGTGACGATGCACTTGGCCTTCCTGGGCGTGTGCATTGCTCATGCGGCTTTTGCCGGGGCGCTGTGCGGGGTATGGCTTGGCGTGCCGCCGCTCTTCACGGCCTTGCTGTTCAGCCTGGCGGCGGCGGCCATCGTCGGCCCGCTGGCGGAGCAGGGCGATCTCAGTCCGGATGCTTCCATCGGCATCATTTTTACGCTGATGATTGGGCTGGCGTTCCTGTTTTTTGGCTTGGCGCCCGAGGCCCGCGCCACTTCGCTCACGCTTTTCTGGGGCAGCATCCTTACAGCAGACGCCGCCGACCTGACTGTTTTGAGCGTGACCGCTGTGCTGTGCCTCGGGTTGCTGGCCGCGTTCTTTAAGGAAGTGCAGGCCGTGGTGTGTCATCGGGAAACGGCCATGGCCGCGGGCGTACCGGCGATGGCCATCACCTACGGCGTGCTGTTCAGCACGGGAACCGTGATCGCCGCGTCGTTGCCAGTCATCGGCGGCTTGCTGGTCTACAGCCTGCTTATCAACCCCGCGGCCGCGGCCTTGCAACTCACCTATAGTCTGCGTTGGATGATAGTAATCGCCGCGCTGTTTGGTGTGGCCTCGTGCTGGTTGGGCCTGGCCGCATCGTACCTCTGGGACCTTCCCGCCGGCGCGTCGATTGTCATAGTATCCGCCCTGGTCTTCGCGGCCGCCGTCGCCGTAAGCCCGAAACGCCGGAATTGGACTCCATGGAAACGCCAAGCGAAACCAGCATAGAACAACACAACCGCACCTTCTTCGATAGCATGGCCGAGACGTGGGATGAGCATATGGGGCCAGAGCACGCGGAGAAGCTCGCGGATATCCTTGGCGGCCTATGCTTAGAATCCGGCGAGTGCGTGCTAGACGTGGGCGCGGGAACGGGCGTGGCCGCGGCCTTGATCGCGCCGTGGGTTGAGCCCGGTGGCCGCGTGATTATGCTTGATGTCGCGCTGCAGATGCTGGTTCAAGCACAAACCCAGTGCGGCGAGTTTGACGGTATCCATTATGTGCAGGGCAATGCTCTTCGGATGCCGTTCGCATCGCAAGCCTTTAACCGGGTGATCTGCAACAGCGTGTTTCCGCACTTCTCCGACCATCAGGCCACGGTGGATGAACTTGCGCGCGTGACGGCGCCGGCTGGCGAGTGCGTTGTTTGCCACACCAGCAGCCGGGATGAGATCAATGCTTTTCACAAGTCTCTGGGCGGCATGATGGCGGAGGGTGAATTGCCGGACCGGACAACGATGGAAAAGCTCTTCCACGCAGCGGGCATGACGATTGCCGCGTTGGAGGATTCCTCTGATCACTATCTGCTGCGCGCTGTAAAGGCACGATAGGCTCTGAACGCGCCTCAGGAACAGTGAGTCGGCTCGACGTGTTGAGGCTAACACATGGAGTGGAGCCGCCAATCCTTGTCGTATGGGCCCGCGGCAGAATAGTTTACCGCGTCGCCACGGCATCGGACCGCGTTGTAGCGCCGGTGTGGCGAAGTGCTGTGAAGTGCTATGATAGGTGTGTGTAGCACACAGAGTCTCTGGAGTAGTCGCCAATGAATCCCCCAATCTCCCCGACAAATCGGCCATTCCATGTGATGACGAAGCCAGCGGGGCCTGCCTGCAACCTGGATTGCACCTATTGCTTTTACACGAGCAAGGTCGAGTTGTATCCCGGCCGTAAGCAGTGGGCCATGCCTGAGGACGTGCTTGAGACGTACGTCCGTCAGTACATCGAGGCCCAGGACGCCGAGGAGATCCAATTTGCGTGGCAGGGCGGCGAACCGACGTTGCGGGGGCTGGACTTCTTCAAGAAGGCTGTCGAATTCCAAGAGAAGTACGCCAACGGCAAGCGAATCAGTAACGCCTTTCAGACAAACGGCGTGCTGATTGATGAGGACTGGGCGCGGTTCTTTGCGGACGCCGGGTTCCTTGTCGGCCTGAGCATTGACGGCCCGCCCAAGCATCACAACCGCTATCGTGTCGACCACGGCGGCCGCGGTTCAGCGCAACGGGTGTTGCGCGCTCTCGAGTTGTTTAAGCGGCACAACGTCGAGTTCAACACGTTGACCTGTGTGCACGCGGGCAATGTCGATAAGCCTCTTGAAATCTATCGATTCCTGAAGAACGCAGGCAGCCGGTTTCTCCAGTTCATCCCTATCATCGAATCGGCATCCGAAGACTGGGTGACGGGGGAGGACGGCTACACGCATCCCGTGCCGCCGCCGGGCCGCAAGGTGACGCCGTGGTCCGTTGACGCGAAAGCGTACGGCAAGTTCCTCACAGACATATTCGACTACTGGGTGCGGCACGACGTCGGCCGCGAGTTCGTCCAGCTTTTCGATGTCACGCTGCAATCGTGGGCGGGCTATCCCGGCGGCTTGTGCGTGTACGCGCCCACTTGCGGTGAAGGACTGGCGCTCGAGCATAATGGCGACTTGTACGCCTGCGACCATTATGTATATCCCGAGTTCCTTCGGGGCAATATCACGGAAACGCCGGTGGGCGAATTGGCGCGCAGCGAAGCCCAACGCAGCTTTGGCGAGGCCAAGCGGGACGCGCTGCCTACGTATTGCCGCAAGTGCCCATACTTGTTTGCTTGTAACGGCGGATGTCCGAAGGAGCGGTTTATGACCACGCCCGACGGTGAACCGGGGTTAAACTATCTGTGCCCAGCCTATAAGCAGTTCTTCGGCCATGTGGCGCCGTTCATGGACGTTATGGCGAGAGAAGTAAAGAACGGCCGGCCCGCCGCCAACGTCATGCGTCATCCTGTAACCGCGGTCGCGGGCCGCGCGGTCAACGCCTTTCCGAATCCGAACGACGCCTGCCCTTGTGGTAGCGGCCGCAAGTACAAGAAGTGCTGCGGCGGAAAGGGCGCATTGCAGTAACGCCGTCCAAGACCATCGCGCTCGCATTTCCCATGAGAAAACCGGCGCTCCACAGAAGGGAAGCGCCGGTAGGGACGCAAACACGTTATTTCCAGAGGAGAGGCTACCCTACACGCTGAACAGCGGCTCGTATTCCTGCGCCATGGCGTAAATCTCCTGCCGTTCCTCCTCAGTGATCGGGGTAAACTCCTTTGCCAGCCGCACCGCAAGCTCATAGAGCTCCGGATCGCCGGGGGGCAAAACAGACGTGACGGGCTGGCTCAACGTCCAG
>PUMX01000164.1 GCA_003552485.1 Candidatus Hydrogenedentota bacterium | reverse complement strand
CTCGGCGCGGAGCTCCTTCTGAAGGCCGCGCTGGGTCTCGCTCATGGATTCGGTCTGCCGCCCCTGGTTATCGGGCTGACCGTCGTCGCGCTCGGCACCTCGATCCCTGAGATTGCCACCGCGGTCACCTCGGCGCGGAAAGGCCATGCAGAGGTGGGCATCGGCAATATCATGGGCGCGGATATCCTCAACATCTGCTGGGTGGCGGGCTTGTCCGCCGTGGCCAATCCGTTGCCCGTCGAGCGCCGTCTCCTCTTCGTGATGTACCCTTCCATGGTTGTGATCGTGCTAGCCATGTTGTTTATGCTTCGCCAGGGACATCGCCTGAGCCGGGTCAACGGGGCGATTCTGCTGAGCCTGTACGCCGTGTACGTCATCGTCTTGCTCTACGCCGCGCCGCCAGAGGGTCTTTGAAAAGCGCACGGCGCTTTTTGCATGGAACGCGACCGCCGTAGGACCCGGCGCCGCGCCGGCAGGCTGCTTATACCCCCTCACTCACTCCGTCTCCGTAATGAGCACTTTCGCGCCTGTGGGAATGCGGTTGTAGGCGGTGATGACGTCGTCGTTGCGCATGCGCACGCAGCCCATGGACGACGGAACGCCGATGAGGTTTTCCCCGTTGGTGCCGTGAATATAGATGTAGCGCCGGTAGGAATCCACATCGCCGCCTTGGTTCTTTCCCGGCTCTTCCCCGGTAAGCCATAAGATGCGGGTGAGCACCATGTCACTCTCGACATCTTGGCCAAACCGCCATACTTCGTTGACGCGGGCGCGCGCCCGGAACACCTGGCCCCACGGCGCGTCGTCGCCGAACTTTTCCGCCACCGAATGCCAGCCCAGCGGCGTCATGTAGCTGCCTGCCTGATTGCCCGTCCCCCGTTTTGCTGTTGCGCACGGCGCTTCCCAGAGAATCCGCCCCTCCCGCACCAACCGCAGCCGCTGCTCGTCGACGCACACCCACACGCCCATCTCGCCGCTGACCCACTCATCCCAATCGTGCTCATCGAGAATCTGCTGCTGCTGGCGCGTGAGGAGATCGTGATTGTAGTCCGCGGATGCCACCACTTCGACAGGCGTATCGCCGGCGTCGATGTCCACCGGCGCGCCCTCGGGCGCGGTGATGCGAAAACCGCGTCCACGCCGGTACTGGGCCATGATGTGGCCCGCCGGAATAGGGATGCGGATCTCCGCCCGCTCCACCTCGCTGCTCATTTGCGGCGCAAAACGGATGCGTTCCCAGCCGGGTTCGCCGGGCGTCAAGCCCATGAGATGTTGCGTCATGAGATAGACCGGACTGCCGCCCCACGTATGGAGCCAGCTTGTGTTCCATTTCTGATCCGGTCCCCAGACCTCCATGCTCGCGGTTGCGCCGTGGCGCAGCATTTCAGCCCACGAGCGTTCACTGGTATTGGTGAGCAGCTCATACGCAAGCTCCGGTTCCCCGGCCTTGAAACAGGCCTCGATGACGAATCCCGCGAAGTACACCCCGCAATTCAGTCCCTCGTCGCGGATGAGGTCAATGATTGCGGGAACCGCTTCGTCCGGCGCCAGGCCGCTGCCCAGAGCTAACGCGTTCGTGTGCAGCGATGCGCTATCCGCGCCGGACGCGTCGGTGAAAAGCCTGCGGTCCGTATCGTAAAGCCGGTCGCGGTACGCCGCTTTCACCTGCTCGGCGCGATCGCTGTACGCCGACGCGTCACGGCCCAAGGCCGTGGTCAGCGCCGCTGCGCTGCGCAAGGCGCGGTAGTAGAAGGCGTTGACTACCGCGTTGTCGCGCTGTTCGGCGTAGTCGTAGTCGAAGCTTCCGCGCAGGTTTGGCGGCCAGTCAATCATGATCCACTTGTCGTTGAATCCCGACAGCAGGCCATGCTCGTTCTCGTGGGCCGCGAAATAGCCGAATAACCCGTCGAACCCGTCGTCGACCATGCGTTGAACGAAGCCCAAGTCGCCGCTGAACTGGTAGTACTGCTCGAGTATAAGAGGCCATTGCAGCGAGTATTCCACGATTTCCTGCATATAACTCGCGGGCGCCGCGGCCATCAGTCCATCACACGCGCGCTGCGATTGCTGGAAGCTCTCGATGGCTTGGCGCACCAGGCGGTAGTCGCCGGTAAGCAGCATATGCGGGCGGCTCGCGATGTAAGCGTCGCCGATATATTGGCCCTTCTCGCGCGACGGGCTCTCGACGAAGCCTTCCTGCGCGCCGAAACGCACGCTGTTCGCGCTGAGCCTCCAGATTGCTTCAAGCAGCGGTTCTGAGGCGGCGAAAGCGGCGTCGTTCGCGAAAGGATAATGGCGGACCATGACCCAGACTTCCGGCTCCTCGGGCGCGTCGAGCACTTCCAAGTAACGAAAAGACCGGTATTCGTGAAAAGGTATCGTGTCCTCCCCGCCGGACAACACCGGGAATTCGCGATACGTGCAGTCCGCCCGCATCGCATAGCGAACGCGCCCGTCCGCGCCCAATTCCTCCCCATGGCGCACTTCGATTCGATGGCCCTCGGGCCCGCGAACGCGAATGCGCGTATGCCCGGCAAGCACGTGGCCGAAGTCATAGAGGTAGCCGCCTTCTTCGACCCGCCGCATCTGCCGCGGTTCCGCGCGCCAGATTTGGATCGGCGGCGTGTGTTGCGGAACGAAGATGTGGTCCTGCCGCTCGACAAGCGGGCGGCCCCACTCGCTGTCGTCGAATCCGGTGTTTGTCCACCCGGCTGGCCAGCGGCGCATGTCGATGTCTTCGGCGAACTGCGCGTCAAACCCGATGACGCGATTTCTGGGAAACGCGTCGCTGGTGTGGCGCCGCCACGTCTCATCGGTCACGTAGCGGTCCGTGTCGCCGTTGGCGTAGGTTACGTCTAACGCCATGATGAAGCCAGACCGGTTGTCGCCGCTATACCAGCGCCGGTTACGAAGGCCTTGATAGTAGACGTGGCTCGCGAGCGCGTTCTCGCCCGCGCGGATATGTTCGGTTACATCGACGCTCAGAAAACGGTGCGCGAACGGATAGCTCGGCGCGGGACCTTGCGTCACGTGGGCGCCATTAATGTAAAAGACGAAGTGATCGTCCCCCGTGACGTAAAGCCGCGCATGCGAGGGCTCCGCGTCGACGTCGATGATTTGGCGGAACAGCGTGTGGACGTGCTGCGGACCGCTCAATTCCGGCGGGTCGGCGTCTTGTTTCGCGTAGAAGTCGATCACCGACGCGCCTTCGAAAGCGGGGTCGCGCAACCAGTCGGCGCCGTCGAAGACCTCGGCGCGGGCGGGTAATGCGGCGGTCATGGCGAGGACCAATATACTGGGAACAAGGGCAAAGCGAAACCATTCTTTCATAATTGGGCAAAAATTCTCCGGGGGGTTATCGATAATTACGCAGCCTCGGCTCGTTCGGTTTTAGAAAACGGCCAAGGCGTGATATGGTAACACGGCGGTTGATAAGGAACCAGCCATCCCCCTTCCGCAGCCGCGAGACATACCTACTCAGGGGCGACAACAAATGCGGAGGTCAATGTAAATGAGCATTACGTGGGTCGACGTCAGCATCCCACTCAGCGCATCCACCACGGCTTGGCCCGGCGACACGCCGTTTCAACTCAAGCCTTCCAGCCGGATCGCGGAAGGCGCCGAGGTCAACACGAGCCAAATCACCATGAGCACTCACACGGCCACGCATGTGGACGCGCCATGGCATTTCGAGGATGATGGCAAGAAACTGGACGAGGTAGACCCATCGGTGTTCTTCGGTGAGGCCCTCATCATCGAGTTGCCCGAGGTTGATCTCATCACCGCCGCCGATCTCGGGGACAAGCCCCTTCCACCGCGCGTGCTGTTCAAGACAAAAAACTCGCAGTGGCCGGCGCATGGCGAGTTTCGCCAGGACTTCGTCGCTGTCGCGCCCGATGCCGCGCAACGGCTTGTCGATGACGGCGTGCGCCTTGTGGGGGTTGATTACCTTTCCGTGGCGCCGTATAAGCAGCCGGGGCAGCCTACGCATCACATTCTGCTGCAAAACGATGTGTTTATTGTGGAAGGATTACGCCTCGCCAGCGCCCCAGCGGGAACCGTGCAATTCGTGTGTCTGCCGTTGCCGCTGATGGGGGCGGACGGAAGCCCCTGCCGCGCCTTTGTCGGGGTGGAGGGATAATGATGAGCGCAGCGTTGGATGACATGAGCAATGTCCTGGCGATGGTCCTCGCCGGCGGCCAGGGCGAACGCCTGCACCCGCTCACGCGCAACCGCGCCAAGCCCGCAGTGCCCTTTGGCGGGATTTACCGCATCATCGACATGACGCTGTCGAATTGCCTGCATTCGGGCTGCCGCCGCATATTGGTAGCCGTGCAATACAAATCGCTGTCGCTCGAGCGGCACATCCGCTACGCCTGGAATATCATGCACTCGGAACTCGGCGAGTTTATCGAGGTCATTTCGCCCCAGTTCCGGGTTAGCGACCACTGGTATCTGGGCACCGCCGACGCCGTATATCAGAATCTGTACAGCATCGAACGCGAAAACCCTAAGCTGGTCCTCGTGCTCGCCGGCGATCACATCTACAAGATGAACTATCAGCACATGGTGCGCTTCCATCGCGAACACGACGCCGAGATAACCGTCGGCGCCATCCAAATCCCCAAGACCGACGCCGAGCGTTTCGGGGTGCTTGGCGTCGACAACGACCAGCGCGTCCTCGAATTCGTCGAGAAACCCTCGTGCCCGGAAAGCGTTCCCGGCGAGAACGACGTGACCCTCGCCAGCATGGGCGTTTACGTGTTCAATACGTCCACGCTCAAGGAACTGCTTACTGATGACGCCCAACGCTCTGGAAGCCATGACTTCGGCAAAGACATACTGCCAAAAGTCGTGAACAACAAGCGGGTTTACGCCTACGACTTTCTTGACGAAAACCGCAAGGATCCCATGTATTGGCGCGACGTTGGCACGGTTGACGCCTACTGGGAGGCCAACATGGACCTCGTCGAGGTGGATCCGGTATTCAATCTCTACGACACCCAATGGCCGTTACGCACCAAGCACGACGTAGCCCCGCCGGCAAAGTTCGTCTTCGCCGACGAAGGCGAGCGTTTCGGCGTCGCCATCGACAGCATCGTCAGTCCCGGTTGCATTGTCAGCGGGGGTGTGGCGAACCGCAGCGTCTTGTCGCCGTGGGTGCGCGTCCACAGCTACTCCCATTGCGACGAATGCATCCTCATGGACCGCGTCTCCGTCGGCCGCCACTCGAAACTGCGCCGGGTCATCGTCGAAAAACGCGTCGACATTCCACCCAACACAGTGATCGGCTACGACCCCAAGGAAGACGCCAAACGCTTCCACGTCACGCCGGGCGGCATCGTCGTCGTCGAAGCCAAAGACTTTCAGTAGCGGGCGCTTTTCGGTAGGCTTCTTCCCGTCGCTGCAGTTGTTTGGACGGCGCGACGAAATGAACGCATCTGCGTTAGCTGACGCCTCGGGGAGTGCGCCGACAAGCTACCGCCCTTCCATATGTCGGTATTGGCGGTTTTTGGAGTGCGACGGCTTGCCGTCGCTTTCATAGCCGGGCGGCTTGCCGCCTATATCCCTCGCACTGCATTCGGCTACAGCCGTTCGACGAAGTGTGCTTGACCTGCCCAACGATGTGTCCGGATAACACGAGGCATGTAGCGACGGTGGCAAGCCGCCTCAGGTAAAGCGGTAGCAAGCTACCGCACTCCCATAAACGTGATACGGTTTCCAGAACCCCTTTACTCCACCGGTCCCTCCTCCGGCGTGGCGTAGTCGTCGTCCATGGTGTAGGGCAGGGTCCAGACGGTATCGCCGTCGCGGTTGGTGAAGTGGATGCGCGAGATGGACAACTCGTCTGTGTCGCCGTCGGCCCAGAACGCGTAGAAGTCTGGATGCGCGTTGACGGGGCGGCGCGCGTATTTGTGGTTGCGCGGGCTGTCCGTGGTGATGTCGCGCTCCTTCTCCCACGTGTGGCCGTTATCATTGCTTATCCACAGCGCAATCTCGCCGCCCGTGCCGTGATGTTGCGGGCCGGGCTCCGTCGGCGCGATGAGCCGCCAGTGATCGTTCTTGATGTAGAAGCTGCCCATATCGTAGTTATGATACGCGGGCGCGATGTCGCGGAACGCCCACTCGCTCCCGTTCCGATGGGCGAGCGTCCAGAAGCGCGGATGCCCCCACGGCCCCGCCCGGTGATCGGCGGCGGTGACAATAAGCACGACGGGATTGCCCTCCGCGTCGAGGTCGATGTCTTTCACGTAGACCAGCCGCTTCTCGTCTTCGTAGTCGCGGACCAGCGCCGGATTCTGGGTGTCTTCGAGCGGCAACTCCAGCGGTTCGCCTTCGATGGTCGTCCAGGTCTCGCCGAAGTCGCTGGTCTCGACGTAGTAGAGATTTGTGCGCAGATCGACCGTGCCGCCGGGGTGGTAGTTGAACGCGGTGATGACGCGTCCGTCCCGTTCGCGGCTGGTCTGATAATGGCCGCCCATACCGGCGAGCTTTTGCGTTTCGCTCCATTCATGACCGTCTGGGCTGGTCTCGAAGTAGAGTTCGCGGCCGTCCG
>PUMX01000267.1 GCA_003552485.1 Candidatus Hydrogenedentota bacterium | reverse complement strand
GGCGACCGCGATCTGGAAGTGGACGGCGGCATTGACGCCAGCACCGCGCGCGAAGTGCTAAATGCGGGCGCCAATGTGCTCGTGGCCGGTTCGTATATCTACAGCAGCGATTCGTATGTCGAAGCCATCGAATCGCTACGCATTGACGTAGCCTGAATCTGCTTCGCCGGCCGTCCTTACCCCCTGCTTACTTGTGGCGGGCTTTAGTTCACTGCGCTCATCGTGGCCGACGGCTGGAGCCCGCGCACAATACTGTTCTTCAGCTTCCAACGCCAGCTCGCCTCTTCCACGCGATCATCAACACATAGCGAGGTCTGCGCCAGCACGGTCCCGTTCAGTTGCACGCGCACTTCACCCACTATAGCGCCGGGCTCTAACGGCGCGCGAAGCTGACGAGGCGTGCGTGCGATGATCTCGATATGCTGCATGTCATCTGCAGGCGCTGTAACCCAGAGATCATCGGTGGTGACCAAGCCGATCTCGCGAATCTCGCTGTTTCTGACGGGAATGGGATCTTGGAATTGCTCGCCCTGCGCGAACAATTGGACGCGCTGCATTCTCCCAAAGCCACTTTCGAGCGCATGTTGCGCCAGGGAAAAGCGATTATCGGCGTCGGCAAACCCCATCACAACCGCTATGAGGCGAACGTCGTTCCGTTGCGCGGTCGCCGCGAGGCAGAATCCCGCCGCCCGCGTGTAGCCCGTCTTCAGCCCGTCAGCGCCTTCTAGGCCCCACAACAACCGGTTGGTGTTACTGCGATTGTCATTGCGGCGTTTGCTCACGTCTAGCGAAGGCGTACCCGCCCATTCCATGATGATGGGATGGGTTACGCACCATTGCGCCAGAATCGCCATATCGCGCGCAGTAGTCCGGTCGTTGGGCCGGTCCTCATCCCGAGGCGGCAGACCGTTCACGCTGAAGAACTCGGTATCGATCATCCCTAGTTCCTGAGCGCGCTCGTTCATTCGTTCGAGGTACTTCTCGACGCTTCCCCAGAGATTCTCCGCCACCATGACCGATCCGTCATTAGCGGAGCGTACAGTGACTGCCTGCATGATCTCGCCCAGCGTCCATACTTCCCCTTCTGTGAGGTGGATGCTGCTGCCCCATTCGTCGGCTGCGCGTTTCGAGGCAACGAGTTCAGTGTCAAGACTCCATCGCTCTTCTTCGATTCCTTCCGCCACCAGCAGCATTTGCATCATTTTGACCATGCTTGCAGGGGCGCGCACTTGATCGGCATTGTGTTCGAGCAGCACAGCGCCAGTTTTTGCTTCAATGACGATATAACTGATGCCCGGCTCGTTGCGTTGGATCTGCGCCAGCGCGGCGTCCGCTCCTTGGGCTACCCCCCCGCTTACTCCGATCATTATGCAAAACAACAATACGCCCGTTTTCCCCATGGCCTTCCGCTCCTGCTTGTTGATTCATGTAATCCGATTCCCGCAGAGCGAGAACCGGGACTGCGTTCATTCTTGGCCCGTCTCTTTGTGCGAGGCCGCGTCCATGACGGCGGTTACAAGCTCGTCCACGGAGAACGGCTTGCGCAGCGTTCCGACGGCGCCTGGCGCGGCCACGCTGGTTTTCGGCATGGCGGTTACGGCGTATGCAGGCGTTCCGTTGCCTGCGCGTTCTTGCAGCGCCCGCAGCATATGCGGTTCTTCCCCGGCCTCCGCATCGATATCGCCAATAATGACGTCCGGTTGATACTCCGCGATCTCGCGTTCCAATGCGGAGCTCGGCATAGTGGTGCGGCACGGAATGCGCCGGAGCCGAAATGCGGTCTCCACGAACGTCAGAAAGTCGGAATCGCTGTCGACCACAAGCACCCGTGGCCCCGCCGCCGAGGGCAGGCTGGCGCTAGAACTCTGCCGAGGCGCGCTCTCCGGCTCTTCCAAGTATGCGTTGGCCACGCGTGACACGAAATCGGACGCCGTAAACGGTTTTCTCATCCAGTAGGCGTTCGGCGGCAACACGTCATCCGGTGTCTCCTCGCCCGAATGCAGCCTTCCAAAAACCATAATCGGCGTCGTGGCCAGATCGGGCTCCTGTCTGATGCGTTGAAGCGCCGTCTCACCGCCGGTAAGCGGTTGGTCATTGTCGACGATCATCACGTCTGGCGAGTGTTCGCGCGCCCTTCGAATGGCCTCGAAAACGTTCGCGGCCATAATGATATCCATGCCGCATTCGTCTAAAACGTTTGTCAATTCGTCACGGACCGGCCCAGGCTCGCCGCAATAGATCCCGGTCGTGCTCAAGAGCGTGTCGTTGCTTACGGTTTCGCCTGCTACACGGAAACAGGCGCCCGGCAAGTGAAACCGAAACGTACTGCCTTCGCCCAAGGCGCTGTCAAGCTCCAACTCGCTTCCATGGCCCTGCACAATGCTCTTGGCTATGCTCAATCCGATACCAGCGCCTTCGTAGCGCCGGTTTAGGTCGCTGTCAACTTGATAGAACTTGTCGAACACCCGCTCTTGATTCGCCTCATCGATGCCGATGCCGGTGTCGGATACGGCCACGCTCACTCCATTGTCCGGGGTCCGTTTCACCTCAACCCTGATTTCCCCGCCCGGCTCGGTGAATTTCACGGCGTTTGACAGCAATATGGTGAGCGCCTGTCCCAGTTTTCCCGAGTCACCCCAAACCAACACGGAGTCGGCGTCGAATGCGTGGCTGGTGTGAATGTCTTTTTCGCTCGCCTGCGGATGGATCGAACTGAGGTTCTCTTCCACGAGGCCGGTAATGTCAAACAATGTCAGACTCAACTGCACGCCGCGAATTTGCATGCGGCTGAATTCAATCATTTCCTCGATCAACGCTTGAAGGCGATCGACGTTGCGCTCCATTACCCGTAGCGCATTGCCGTTGTTGGGGTGTTCCTCTCCTTGGAGCATCTCGATATAGCCGCGGATCGTGCTGAGCGGGGTGCGCAGTTCATGGGTGACGTTCGAGAGGAACGTATCCTTAGCCCGGTCCAGCATGCGCAACTCTTGGTTCGCCAGCTCGAGTTCGTTGGCGCGCAGCTCGAGTTGGCGTTGCATGGCCTTTAGCTCGCTTACGTCGGTTACCACAAGAGAATAGCGCAAGTGCTCTTCATTGTGCTCGCGAATGGGGGCGACGCCTACCATCACCGGAATGGGCTCGTGGCCTGCGCCAAGAAGGTTCAACTCTTGGTTGACGCGTCCTTTATGATCGCTGTCGGCGATGCTGAACAGGTCAAGCAGTTTGCCATGACTGGCCGCCTCGACGTACTTGAAGACATCCTCGCCGCGGATCGCGTCTGTCGGCGCGCCCAAGAGTTCCGAGATCCGCGTGTTCGAGAACCTAATCCGGAACTCGTGGTCCACGGTGAGAAAGCCCTCGTTCATGTTCTCTAGCAAGTCACGTAGCTGCTGTTCGGACTGGCGCAACTGGCGCGTACGTTCCTCGACCAGGCGCTGCAAGTCCTCGGTGTAACGCTCGATGCTGCGGGCGAGGCGGTTCTGCTCGGTAATGTCGCGGACCGTGGCCAAGGCGCCGGCCAACTGGCCGCGGCGTCCGTAGACTGGAGTGCTGCTGACCCAGAATTCTCGAAGCTGCCCGTCAACGGTCCAGCTAATCTGATACTCAGCCGGCGCGGAATGTATGTCATCGGCTTGGGGCGGCACGCGGTCCATTGCGACCCTGTTCGCGAGTTCTTGCATGCCTAGGCCGATAATCTCATGTTCCTCGAGCCCGGTCATTTCGAGAAAACGCTGATTTACCGTAGCAATCCGGCCATCGGCCGAGCTCAACACAAACCCCTCGCTCATATGCCGGGCGAGCTGACGGAAACGGCCGCCTACTTCCTCGATGGCCTCGTCGGTGCGCACGACAATGAACAGTACGGCGATTAAACCCGTCACGAGGCTGGCTACTCCGAGCCAGCGGGAAAGCTCGCCTACCGCTGGTGGAATCTCCCTCGCCTCGATGAGGCTGTCGGCAAACCCGGACAGCATCACGGCGGCTCCCACCACCAACAGCATGATGCCGCCGACCAGCAGTGCGCGTTCGCGCCGGCTGACATGAAGGCGCGCGAACATGGCGCCCGACGCAAAGAGGGGAAGCGCCAGGGATACGAGCACAACCGCGCCGCGGAGAAGCGGATCATCGAATTGGCGGGAAAACAATACCCCCGCCATCCCTATCACGACTGGAATAAGGTAAAACGGAAAGTGAAAGCGTCTGCGCACGTCACGGCCCATGGTTTCGCGCCTGCTCCGCAGTCATCCACACGCGCTCGAATCGTCGAATGGCGCCACAATATACTGTGGCGACGCGTTTGTCAATAGTCTGTTGACACAACAAGTAGCATGCCCGCGGGTCAGCCTGGATCCTGCTCGCGCTGGCGGCGGATAGCTTCCGTCGCCAACTCGTCACATCGCTCGTTTTCCTCGACACCCGTGTGCCCACGAACCCAACGCCATTCGATGTCGTGCTTTTCCGTTAATTCATCCAAACGCCGCCACAACTCTTCGTTTTTCACGCTGCCCGTCTTACGTTTCCAGTGGCGCCGCTTCCAGTTGGGCAGCCATTGCGAGATACCTTTCTGCAAGTACTCGGAGTCCGTGTAGATCACCACTTTGGAAGGCTGCTTGAGCGCTTCGAGCGCCTGAATCGCAGCTGTTAGCTCCATGCGGTTGTTTGTCGCACGCGGTTCGCCGCCGGACAACTCCTTGCGGCGCCCCTTGTACTTGAGCACCGCCCCCCAACCGCCGACGCCAGGATTGGGAATGCACCCGCCGTCGGTGTAGATATGCACCTTGTCGTTCTCAGTCACTATGCTCCCTGACCTGCGCAAGAACCCTCATGGACGTACAACCCGGAGCCTGCCCGCCTTCGTCTTCTCGCGGGATGGCAATAGCCAAGTATGCCACATCCCCCAGCTCGTTGCACATCGCGCCGGTGTTTGGCAGCGCTGGATCGTCCGCCAAAACCCGAATGCAGTTACGGAATGCCAATGAGCATTTCTCTTGCAGATGTCTCTAACGCGCCGATGATGAAGGTTCTTGCTCCACGGGCTACTCAGGTTGCTGTATGCGCGCCGCCGGCGCCTCGGTTCCTCGGGATTGTAGCATCATGGTGTTTGATTGGGCCATTGCGCGCCGCTATAATTCCATGACTTCGTTAGGCATGCCAACCAGCTAAGATTCACACCGGCCGAACGACGCCCGAACGGCGTATCCAATCCGCGGCCAGGATGTTCCAGGAGGTTGCTTTGATTCGTGTAGGTATTGTAGGCGCAACAGGTTACGGAGCTCGCGAACTGCTGCGCCTGCTTCTAGCGCATCCGGATGCCGAGGTTGGCGCGGTCACATCGGAAAGCGGGGCGGGTCAACGCCTTGACGAGCTGCTGCCTGCTTTCCGTGGGCTGATCGATCTTGAATGCCGGGCATTTGACGCTGCTGACTTGGCGGAGCGCTGTGATGTCGTGTGCATAAGTGTGCCCGGCGCGAAGTCCATGGCATTTGGCGCGGCGCTGCGCAAAGCGGGCGTGCGGGTGGTTGATCTGGGGCCAGATTTCCGGCTGAAGGATCCCGCCCTCTTTGCGAAGTACTACAAGACCGAACACACCGCTCCAGAACTGCTGCAAGAGGCCGTGTACGGCATGATTTTCCAGCATCGCGAGGCCATTCGGACCGCGCAATTGGTCGCCGTGCCGGGGTGTTATCCCTTATCCGCAATCGCGCCACTAGCGCCTTTGTTAGAGCACGCGATCCCGACTGCGCCCATTGTGGTTGACGCAATCAGCGGGATATCTGGCGCGGGGCGGTCTCTCAATGACGCCTTCCACTTCCCCGAGATGAATGAGAACCTCAAGGCGTACAAGCTCGCAGTCCATCAGCATACGCCGGAGATCGAACAGGCGTTGGACAATCGGGCCCTGGTTCAGTTTACGGCTCACGTGGCGCCGCTTACCCGGGGCATTCTGACAACGATCACCGCGCGGCTCGAATCGATCCCGTCCCTGAGGTCTGTCTATGCTTGTTATGAGGGCGAACCGTTTATTCGGGTCCTCGGCGAAGGCGTTTTGCCTGAGGCCAAATACGTGCGAGCCACGAACTTCTGTGACTTCGGCTGGGTCAAAGACGATCGCACCGGCAATCTGATAATCGTCAGCGCCGTAGACAATCTATACGGGGGCACGGCGGGGATGGCGGTGCAATGTCTGAATCTCATGTTCGGTCTCGATGAGTGTGCCGGGCTCGTTGCCGGGGGTATGGCGCCGTGAACGGGATTGACGGCGGCGTAACCGCGCCCCGCGGCTATCGGGCCGCCGGGGTTGAAGCGGGCATAAAGCCAAGCGCCCAACGCCGTGATTGCGCGCTGATTGTCAGCGATGCTCCAACAGCCGTAGCGGGCGTGTTCACACGGAACGCCGTAAAGGCGGCGCCCGTCTACTGGTGTCAGCAATGGGCCGAGCGGGCGGCGGGCCAAGCGGTGTTCATCAACAGCGGCAACGCGAACGCCTGCACGGGCGCGCAAGGCGTGGCCGACGTTCAAACTACGGCGGAGTTGGTGGGCGAGACTCTCGGCCTTTCG
>PUMX01000316.1 GCA_003552485.1 Candidatus Hydrogenedentota bacterium | reverse complement strand
TGGTGCTCGCCGGCTTCGTCGTACACGCTACCGCGCGTCTGAATCTCGACGCGCAGGGATTCGCGAAACGTGATGGGGTCGGTGATATGCCAACGGTAGGCCGACATGCGGTCGCCGGGAAAATAGCCGTCCCATAGGGATACGCCGTGATACGGCGTCGAAAACTTGCGGAAGCCCCAGGCGTCGCCAAAGTAGTCTTCGGTGCCGGTGCCGCGGATCGAGGGATAATCCTCGCCGTCGATGAAGAAGCGATCGTCGCCTTCGCCAAACCATCCGATCTCGGATTTCTGAACGGACTGCACCGTGCCCACGTAATGGCCGCGGCCCTCAGTCTCGAGAATGACGTAGTCCTCGGGCTCGGCGGGCGTTTCTTGCCGGTATTGGGCGTGGAAATAGTGGATGTCTTCGGGTAGCTCCTCGTATTGTTGCCAGTTCAGGTAGTAATAGAAGGAGCCCGTGTCGTACTCCTCTGACTCGTTGGTCACCGTGACTTTGGCGTGTTCACGGAAGGGCATATGCCAATAGCAGTTTCGCGCGCGGCCGTGAGATGACACCTGCACGGGCAAGCTAGTGAAGTCGATGCCGGCGCCGTGACCGACGCCGAAGAAATCGCCCAAAGGCGCTTCGACGCTGGGATGCTCGTTATGGTCCCAATAGATGCGAAGAACCAGCGAACGCCCATGAAAGGGATCAAGCGATCCTACGGTGGTCCAGATATGCGAGATAACGCCCGGCCCTTCCAGTTCGCCGAGCACCAGGGTTTCACCGGCGGGAATGGGTTCGGCGTCAGCATTGCTTTCCAGGTCTCTTGCGGCGCTGCTCTCGCGTTGCGAAATGTAGTCTTGTAGACGGGTAATGTCCTCGAGCACACCGTATCCCGAATCGGCGCACGCCCACCCCGCCACAAGCAATCCAATCGCCAGGCTCCCCAAACTCCGCAACCACACTTGCCGCTTCATAGGTCGTTCTCCTTATCCTTGTCTTGCAATAGCATCCCCAAGCAAGAAACGGCCGCCGTAACATTCCGAGTTGGTCTGCCGGCGGCCGTCATATGCGTATTTCCTGGTGGGCGTGGAATCAGCGCAGGCGCGCCACTCCCAAGCCAAACCGCAGCCCCACGTTCAATTCGAAGAGCAGCGCCTCGGGCATTTGCAGAAAATCGAGCCGCCATAGCCGCCCGCTCTTCAAGTTAATCCACTGCCGCCGCCAAAACGCGTTAAAGCGGCGCCGTCCCGCCACATAACGGATGGTCAACTCCTCGTAACGCGCGATAAGCCCATCACGCAGGAATCGCTCGGCATCTTTCACATCTTGCCAGTTTGGCGTTTCGATTTCCAAACTGCGGACGTACTGGTCCACTTCCTGGGCCTTCTGTTTCAGGGCCGCGCGCGCACGTTGGTCCAGGCGGCCTTCGCCTTGGCTGAGGCGATGCAGCCGGTCCGACGCGGATGCAAGCACGCTCCGCACCTCGACGGCAGCGTCTTGCACACGCTCGGGCATCTCGACTTCATTGACGCGCCGACGGCACGTAGCCCACATCTCCCGCATTTGCGCCAGGAACGCCCACTGCGGCTCGCAGGGCTTGCGGCTCAGCAGCCAGACTTCTTGGAACTCGAGGAAAAGCTGAGTATAGGTCTTGACCGCCCAGCCCACGTCTTTCACCCGGCGCCACGCGTATTGGAGCACGCTCTCGCGTGGATAGGGAGACCGGCGGGCTTTACGCTCCTTGAGCCGCGCAAACCCGGTCACCATGGGATGCGTGCCCGCCAGCGTGGAGTAGCGGTTCCACAGCAACAACCAGAGCATCCTCCAATAGCGTTCCTGTGACGTTCGCAACAGTATGTTCGTGATGTTTTCTTTGTTGTAGAACGTGTGCCAGGCTTCCCGGTAGAGTTCGTACCATTGGCCCGGCGGAATGTTGGGATGGCGAAACGTCTCATGGAAGCTGTCATAATTGTTGTGATCAGCGTCCAGCGGCGTCTTGTTCTTGACCATGTTACTGTGATCGCGCGACCCCGGCAGCGGCGTGAGCATGAAGAACGAGGCCTGGTCCACCTTGATCTCGTCTTTCAGCGTGGCAATGTCGCGGCGCACCGAGTCCACGGTGTCATGGGGCAGGCCAATGATGTAGCCCACATGCACGAGGATCCGCGCGTCACGCCACGTCTGAACCATCTTGGCAAACTGGTCCACTTTGTTCTGACCTTTGCCTGTGGCTTTCACGTTGTCCGGGTTCACGGTCTCAAGCCCAATGAACGCCTGATAGCAACCGGCCCGGCTCGCTTTCTCGACGAACCCCGGGATCTTGTAGGCCTGGGTATCCACCTGCATCATAAACGATACCATCTTGCCCGCTTCGCGCATGGCGATGAGCCCGTCGAAGATTTCCTCCCACACGGGGCTTCTAGCCAGATTGTCGTCCGTAAAGAAGTAAAACGTGACCCCGCGCTCATAATTCTCCCGGATGCAGTCGAGAATGCACTGAGCGCTACGATGGCGCATCTGGCGTCCCTGCACGTTGATGATAGTGCAGAACGAACAGTTGAACGGGCACCCGCGGCTCGTGTCAATGGTGCTCATGTGTCTGCCGACAAAGCGCGAGAGATACTTGTTGTCGGGCTGGGGCACGGGCGCGTCGTGGATGTCAGGGGTCTCGGTGATGTTATAAATGGGCTGCATCCGCTCATGCAGAGCGTCCATAAGGATACCTTCGAGCACCCCTGGCCCTTCAGCTTCGCCGCGCACAAGGCTTACGCCAGCCTGCAGGGCCTTATCAAGTTCAGGCGTGGGTTGCTCGTTTAGCGCCAGCACGCCGCTCACGTGAAAGCCGCCGATCATCACCTGAATTCCGTGCTCGCGGAATTTTAGCGACAGGTCGAGCGCGCGGGGATACTGATTCGATTGCACCCCTACCATGCCCACGACCACCGCCGTATCCGGATCCTTCGCCCGACGGCAAATGCGCTTAAAGGGGACGCGCTGAATCGTATCGTCGTAGGCTTCGACTGAGATACTCACTTCCTCACCCAAGGCTTGGCGATCCGCCAAGTCCTGCGTAAGACTTTTCAGACAGGCCAGCGTGTTCGACGGCAACACCCCCCGCCAGAAACGCAGGACGTGCCCGTCGTCGTCATAGCGACTGGGCAGTATGTAGATAACCTGAAGCTTCTTCATAAGGCGCTCCAATCCTTGGAATGCTTACCAGTTGGGGCGTAAATAGGCCGCCATTAGACTGGCGCCCCGTCAGATGGTCGTGACTGTTCGTGGAAATGCAGTGAGGCGGAGCAAACTACTCCGCGTGAGACTCCCTAGCCGGGCCCCGTCGCCGGGATACTCCATCCGTCTCATTGTCATTGCGGAGATGCGCCTTTTGCGCTTGCCGCATACAAACTATAATACACCAACGTCATGCGAAAGTTCCAGGAGGAAAAGCGGGGCGGGGGCGAGTCCTGCTCCCGGGCAGGAGAGCGGCTCCATAGAGCAAACGGCTGTAGCGCAATATTGTGAATGGGTGGGCTTTTCGCCATAATGGTATTGTTGCGAGGAAGCGAGAGCCGGCTCGAAGACCGGCGCTCAATAGACATGAATGCTGGAAATGAGGTTACGAACAAGGGGACCAAGCCATGAACGATAACACAGGACGTATTTCTCGACGCGATTTCGGCAAGGTATCGGCCGCCGCCGGCTTCGCCGCGTTGACAGCGCGCGCCGCCCGGGCGGAAACGAACGTGGATACACTACGGGTGGGCCTCATCGGGTGTGGCGGACAAGGAACCAACAACATTACGAGCTTCTTGCAGGGTAACGAGAACGTACAGGTGATTGCTCTGGCCGACACCTTCGAGGATCGCTTAAACAGTTGCCGTGAGCGCCTCGAGGGGCACGACAATCCGCAAGTGGCCGGCCAAACGAACATCGACGACGCGCATTGCTTCGTGGGCCTGGACGCTTATCAGCAGCTACTCGAAACCGATGTGGACGTTGTGCTGCAAGCGACGCCCCCTTACGCGACGGCGCGGCATATCGAGGCGATTATCGACGCGGGCAAGCACATATTCTCCGAAAAGCCCATTGCCGTGGATCCGGTGGGCGTGCGCCGCGTCATGGCGGCGGCGGACAAGGCCGAGGAACAGGGCCTATCGTTCGTGGCGGGCACGCAGCGGCGCCACGCCATCGACTACATCGAGACCATCAAACAAATTCAGGACGGCGCCATTGGCGACATCGTGGCGATGCGCGCGCATTGGAGAGGCGGTATCCCATTCGCGCTTGAACACGAAGAAGGCTGGAGTGATTTGGAATGGCGCATCCGTAGCTGGATTCCCCACAACTGGACCAGCGGCGCGAACATCGTCGAGCAGCACATACATAACATTGACGTCATGAACTGGGTGAAAGGCGATCATCCGACGTCGGTAGTGGCGTCGGGCGGCCGCGCCTGGTTGCCTGATGAAGACCGCTACGGCGATATCTGGGACAACTTCTCCTGCGAATATGAGTACGCCGACGGCACGCGCATGTTCAGCTTCTCACGGTGGTGGCCGCGCGACGCCGCAGGCGGAGTCTTCGAGGAAGTGATGGGGTCCGAAGGCGTAAGCAACTGCCGCGATATGGCTGAGAGCGGCGTGGACCCGTACGTGCAAGAGCAAATCAATTTGGTGAAGAGCATTCGCAATGAGGGACCCTACATCAACGAGGGTCGGCAGGTCGCCGAGTCAACGCTTACCGCGAT
This sequence comes from Candidatus Hydrogenedentota bacterium, assembly GCA_003552485.1. GTDB lineage: Bacteria > Hydrogenedentota > Hydrogenedentia > Hydrogenedentales > SLHB01 > PUMX01. Next base: position 1,835 of record PUMX01000316.1, on the reverse strand, counting down.
GATGGGGCGCATGTCCGCCTACACCGGCCAACGTGTGAGCTGGGAGGAGGCTCTGGAGTCTGACCTGTCCCTTGATCCCGGCGAATTGGATTGGGACCGCGATTACCCCGTGCCGCCCGTGCCCTCGCCCGCCGACTGAATCGCCATGCGGCGCGCCGCGGAACGCGGAGCAAGAGAATTACAACAGTAGCGGGGGCTTCTCGGTAAGGGAGGGGGTTTGCGCCCCCTCCCCTATGCAACGGTAGCTGCTCAAGGCTACCCGTCGGTTCAAGTCGCGCGCGTCGCCCTGACATGCGCAAGGGGAAAAATGTCTTGCCGGGGGAGTCATTCGCACTGTCAAGCCTTGGGCCCCCACGCGTCGACTCACCAACTGAAACCGCTCTTTCTATTATGTTAGAGTGGGCTCGCCCGCATAATCACAGTGGGATAGCGCTCTATCTCAAATACGAGCAACTGCCGGGCCAGGAACGGATGACGCCCCGCTCGTCCATCTATCGAGGGCGGGCGATAGCAAGCGAGCGGGAAGGCGCGGCATTTCGGGCGACGCGGGAACGCCCGTCCCCCCCTCATCCTGCCGGACGGCGGCAGTATTGTACACAGCTTGGAGATCATTTAACGGGAGGAAGATATGACGCAGGAAGAACACGGTTTAGGTCCGGAAGCGCACGACTCAATACCCGAAGTCAATCGCTACGGCTTGATTTTAAATCCCTCTGTCTACTATATCGCCTCCGTACTTATCTTCGTCTTCATCATCGTGGGGATTGCCTGGACCGAGCCCATGGAAGCGTTGGTTAATGCGATCCAAGGGGCTATCGCCACGTATTTCGGTTGGTTCTATATTCTGACAGTGGCGGTCACCCTGGGCTTTGTCATATGGCTTGCATTCAGCCGCTATGGCAACATCCCACTGGGACCCAACGACAGCGAGCCGGAGTTTGGCTATCCCACGTGGTTTGCTATGTTGTTCAGTGCAGGCATGGGCATCGGGCTGCTCTTTTACAGCGTCGCGGAACCACTCATGCATTATGTCGATCCGCCCATTGGCGTGGGAGAAGGCGGGCGCGACACTGCGCGGCAGGCGTTCAACCTGACCTATTTCCATTGGGGCATTCACCCATGGGCCATATACAGTCTGGTGGGCGCCACCCTCGCGTATTTCGGATTCCGGCGGGGCCAACCCCTCACACTGCGCAGCGCGTTCTATCCATTGCTTGGTGAACGAATCCACGGATTCGCCGGCAACATCATCGACATAGTGGCGGTTGTTGGCACGCTTTTTGGTGTGGCGACCTCATTGGGGCTGGGCGTAATTCAGGTCAACCGCGGATTGAACTACGCCTTCGAGTTACCGGTGGGGGCAGGCGTTCAGATTGCGTTGATCGCCTTCATTACGGCGATTGCCACCGTTTCCGTCATCCTCGGTCTTCACGTGGGCATTCGCAGGTTAAGCGAGTGGAATCTCAGCGTGGCCGTGCTTATGGCGATAGCGCTGCTGATTGTTGGGCCTACGCTGTTTATTCTAAACATTTTCGCGCAGAATCTAGGCTATTATATTCAATACGTCGTTGAAACGACGACATGGACCGCCACCTTCGAAGGGTCCGATTGGCTTGCAGACTGGACCGTGTTCTACTGGGGATGGTGGATTGCGTGGTCGCCGTTCGTAGGGATGTTCATAGCGCGCATTTCCCGGGGCCGCACGATACGTGAGTTCATTATGGGGGCTCTGCTTGCGCCGACGCTGGCCACCTTCGTCTGGCTGAGCATTTTTGGCGGCAGCGCCATATACGTCGAGATGTTCAAAGCGCCGGAGGCGGGGCTGGCGGCGGAAG
>PUMX01000483.1 GCA_003552485.1 Candidatus Hydrogenedentota bacterium | reverse complement strand
CCGACGGCGTAAGCCAGGAGACCTATGAATGGCCCAATGGTCCCAATCCCAATGAGCCATATTTCGAAGGGCCGATACCCTTTGTGTTGCCGCCAAAGGAAGAATGGGACGAGCCGTTTATGGACCACAACCATCAGCCGGCCATCACCTGGCTGGAGAACGGCGACCTCATGGCGATCTGGTACACGACGGAACGCGAGGCCGGAACGGAGCTCACCGTTATCGCAAGCCGGCTGCGCCAAGGCGAGGAGGAATGGGATCCTTCCAGCGAATTCCTCAAGGCGCCCCGCCGAAACATGCACGGCTCCGCCATCTTCCACGACGGCAACGGAACCATCTACCACTTCAACGGCATGGGCCCTGACGGCGGCACGGGTTGGGCGGACCTCGCGCTGCTCATGCGCATCAGCACGGATAACGGTGTGACATGGTCGCCCGTGCGCGCGATTGGCCCCCGGATCAAGGCGCGCAAACAGGTCATCGCCGGAACCATCCAGACGTCGGACGGCGCGCTGATTCAACCCTGCGACGCGACGCACGAAGGCGAAGGCGGCACAGCGCTGCACATCAGCGAAGACAGCGGCGAGTCATGGAACGATCCCGGTGACGGTAAGCCCACGCCCAGTTTCGAAGGCGGAACAACGGGCGAAGGGACCATCGCGGGCATTCACGCCGGCGTCGCGGAATTGGCGGACGGACGGCTACTCGCTTTTGGCCGGGGCGACAACATCAACGACCGCATGCCCATGAGCATCTCGGACGATCTCGGCGAAACATGGACCTACTCCGCGAGCGAGTTTCCGCCCATCAGCGGCGGGCAACGGCTTGTGCTGTTGCGGCTGCAAGAAGGCCCGCTCATGTTCGTGTCTTTCACTGATCACCGCCGCACACCGCGCGAGAATGGCATGGAATTCGAAGGCGACGATGGGAAAACCTTCACAGGTTATGGCATGTTCGCGGCATTGTCATATGATGACGGAGAAACCTGGCCCGAACGGAAGCTCATGACGCCCGGCGGCCCTGCGGAGGAATACGAAGGCGGCGCGTGGACGGGAACGTTCACGATGGATGCCGAGCAGGCTGAACCCGCAGGCTACCTCGCCGCGACGCAAACGCCCGACGGCGTCATTCATCTGATCGCCAGCCGTCTGCACTACCGGTTCAACCTGGCTTGGCTGCAGGAACCCAACGAGGCGCCGTAGCACCGCCTCGGCGAGCGTGACATATTCAACCACCATCTCATGACTACTGATTACGTGGTTCCGCGACTCTGTGCGGGCGCGCCAGCGGGACAGCAACCCACAGAGCCGCGGAGCCACGTTTCACGCGGCTTGGCAGTTGGTTTTCTCCCGCGCGTTATAGGAGAGAGGCATAAGGCTGGCGCAGATCTGCAGGCAAGAAACAAAATTGGCGTCCCCAAGGGGATTTGAACCCCTGTCGCCGCCGTGAAAGGGCGGTGTCCTAGGCCAGGCTAGACGATGGGGACGCCGAAGATTAGATGCGGTATCTCGACTCGACGCAACAAATGGTGAACGGGGCGGGATTCGAACCCGCGGCCACCGGATTAAAAGTCCGATGCTCTACCAGCTGAGCTACCCGTCCGCCGTTCGTTTACCCGCCAGTCAATCGCTTGGGGCGGGAAATATCGCCACCACCAAGCTTTCCCTTACGTGGGCCTCGAACTTTACCCTATTCTCGACACGAAAGTCAACCTCACTACACTGACGCCAGACGGCGCAAACGACGAGCCGCAATCTCGGCTCGTCAAGCTCCGTTACGCCAGCCCACGGGGGGAGAATAGCCGAGCTCCCGTCAATTGCGCGATTCGATCCCGTGGTGGCGCCGCGGCCATGGGTTTCGTTACGCTAACATGACGCTGTGCGGCGCTTGCGTCATGGCGCGCGCTGTAGGCGAGGACCAGCAAACAGCGGATACGGTTTAACAATACTGAGGAAGCGGCATAATGAACTTCACTCGATCCAATGCATTGTGGAAAGCAGCAAACCAGGCGCTGCCAGGCGGCGTGAACAGTCCCGTGCGCGCATTCAAGGCGGTGGGCGGCGAGCCTTTCTTCGCTGAGTCCGGCCAGGGCGCGTGGATCACTGACGCCGACGGGAACCAGTACGTGGATTACGTGCTATCGTGGGGACCGCTGATTCTGGGCCACGCGCATCCCGAAGTCGTCGCGCGGGTTCACGAAGCGCTGAACCGAGGCGCGAGTTTCGGCATTCCCACGGAAAGCGAGACACGACTGGCCGAGAAGCTGGTTGAGCACGTGCCGTCCATCGAGAAAGTCCGGCTCGTGAACAGCGGCACGGAAGCCACGATGAGCGCCATACGCTTGGCGCGCGCACATACCGGCCGCGACATCTGCGTGAAGGTCGAGGGCTGCTATCACGGCCACGCCGATGGGTTGCTGGTTAAGGCTGGCAGCGGCCTGACCACCTTCGGGACGCCCACGAGCCCCGGCGTGCCCGAAGCCTATGCCTCATGCACGCTCACAATTCCCTTTAACGACGTCGAAGCGGTGAAAAGCGTATTCGAGGCGCATGGCGATAACGTCGCTTGCCTTATTGTCGAGCCGGTGGCCGGCAACATGGGCGTGATCCCCCCCGAGGACGGCTACTTGGAAGAACTGCGCCGCATCACCCAAGCGCACGGCAGTCTGCTTATTTTTGACGAGGTGATGACGGGCTTTCGCGTCAGCTTAGGCGGCGCGCAAGCCCATTACGGCGTCACGCCCGACCTCACCTGCCTCGGCAAGGTCGTGGGCGGCGGTATGCCGATCGGGGCCTACGGCGGGCCAGCGGACATCATGGACCAACTCTCGCCCGCAGGCCCCGTGTATCAGGCTGGCACGCTGTCGGGCAACCCCTTGGCCACCGCCGCGGGTCTGGCGACCATTGAAGTCATTGAACAGCCTGGCGCGTTTGAAGCTATCGAGGCGAACATGCTGCAACTCACGGAAGAACTCGGGCGGCTCGCCGCGGAAGCGGACGTTCCCATCTATCAGACACAGGCGGGAACCATGGCCTGCGCCTTCTTCCAAGAGGGGCCCGTGCACAATTACGCCGACGCCACGCAATCGGATACGGACCGCTATGCGCGGTTCTTCTGGGGCATGTTACAGCGTGGCGTCTACATCGCGCCCGCGCAATTCGAAGCCATGTTCTATAGCGCCGCCCATGGAGATAATGTGTTTGACCACACTTGTACCGCCGCTCGCGAGGCATTCAAAGAAGCGGCAGGGTAAACACGGCGGCAAGACATGAAATGTTGGTCAGTGAATTGACGAAAGGAAATGCAATTGCGTTACACTTGGCGCGCGTTACCCATACTTACACTCACATGCTTGCTCATTACCGGGGCAATCCCGCTGTTTGAAGCTTCCTTCGCTGATGAAAACGAAGTGTGGCGCAGCCAGTATTACCCCGAAGACTGGGTCCCCGGCTACACGGACGACGACGGCCGGTTTCTGCACGATTTCTCGTATGTGGGCTATCACCGCGGCGAGAGGCCGATTCCAGACGATCCGCCGGGGATCTTCCTTGACGTGACTGATCCGCCGTACGAAGCTGATCCCACGGGCGAGACCGACAGCACCCCCGCGATTCAGGCCGCTATCGATGTAGCTGGACTGAGCGGAGGTGGGGTCGTTTATCTGCCGGCGGGCGAATACCGCATCGCGCCGGGGGGCAATCGTGACAGCGCGTTGCGTATCCAGCATTCTGGTGTGGTGCTGCGCGGCGACGGGCCGGACGCCACCTTCCTCTTTAACGACTCCACCGACATGCGCCGCAAGGCCATCATCCGCGCGCGCCCCGAGGAAGGCGGCAATTGGTTCGATCCGAAACCAGATACGAAGACGCCGCTGGCGGAAGACGCTATCGCGCCGGACAAGCACGTCATCGTCGAAGACGCGGCCCGGCTCGAAGAAGGCGATTGGATTGTCATCACGCACGATGTCACTGAACCGTTCGTGGCGGAGCACGCGGAGCATCTCGTGGAAGACTGGCCGGGCCGTCTGCCGGGTGTGGCCTTCTACCGGCAGGTGACCGGCGTTGACGCCGATACAAATCGCGTCGATATTGACATTCCCCTGCGTTACGACCTAAAGACCCGCGACGAGGCCCGCTTGTACCAGGTCCCGCCGCATATCGAGGAAGTGGGCGTCGAAGATCTATCCATTGGCAACCGCGAGCACCCGGGCGACACATGGGGCTTCGAGGATTATCGCGACGAGGGGACTGCCGCCTACGACGTACACGGCTCCTACGCCATCAGCTTCAACCACGTGACCAACGGCTGGGTGAGCCGCGTACACACCTACCGGCCCGAGGTAAACGAAGGGCCTCATCACTTGGTGTCCAATATGCTGGTCATGAACTACTGCCGCGGGGTCACGGTGCGCGATTGCGATTTTCGGCATGCGCAATACCGGGGCGGCGGCGGCAATGGATACGGCTATGTGATGCGCGGCAACGATTGCCTTATCCAGCATTGCTATGGAAAGGAACTGCGCTATGTCTATGACTTCAAGAGCATGTTTGCGAACGGCAATGTCGTGCACCGGTCCGTATCGGACGGCGTCACCAGCGATTTCCACATGCACCTGAGCGTGTCGAACCTGCTCGACAACCTCGAACTGCTCGACGGCGCCATCTTCAACGCGCGCGAGCGCCCCTATACCGCCTCGCCTCATGGCATCACCACAAATCAGTCTGTCTTCTGGAACACGCTGGGCGAAGGGGAAGGCGATTTCCTGATCGATGTGCGGGGCCAGTCCGGCAACAGCTTCATCATCGGCACGCGCGGGCCACGCACGCGGGTGCGCGGTCTGGACGAGGATCACCACGGCGTCTATTACGAAGGCGAGGGCCAGGGCGCCGCACTCGAGCCCGAGTCGCTGTACGAGGATCAACTAAAGCGCAGGCTCGAGATGCGGGATTAGCCCGCAGAGCTCCTGCTACTCACTGCCCACCTCGTGCGTCAGGTTACTGAATAGTCTCACTGCTTCCGAGATGTTCGAGGCGCCACCAGTTGAGCCGAGCCGCCCCGTCCGGCGTTTGCCGTTCCAGCGCAAGAGCGTAATCCTCTTTGTGAGAGCAAAGGATTCCTGATATTCTGCCTTGTGCTTCAGGGAGCAGCTGACTACTGAGTGAGGATAAGCCAATGACGAGTAAGAAACTCACGCGCCGCGCCGCGCTGAAAGTGTTCGGGGCGGGCGCCGCAAGCCTGGCGCTGCCGATGGTTCCGTACGCGTGGCGCGAGACGGATGCCGCGCAAGTACTCGAAAGCGAGCAGGTGGGCAACATCACGGCGATCTACGCCAAGCTGCTCGCATCGGGCGTGTTTGTATGCGGTCGGTGCGCCGACGATGTGATCGAGAACGACCTCGAACCGGCAAGTCGCGGCCTGTTGCCAATTGACGAGATCGGAATCACCGTGGACGAGACCGAGCAATTCGTTCGTATGAATGTACGCGATTTTGTGCCGCGCAAAGCCGTCTATGTGGGCGATCAGGGCTGCACGGTGCTGCCCCTTTGGGAAGAGGACGTTTTCTTTGATCCCGTCGAAGTGTCGCCAGACTTGCCGGACGCCGAAGCCATGGACTGGCCGATGGGCGATCGCAACGGGGTCGAGATCCCGGGCGGCGCGGATGACGCGGCATTGGAGGCCATGCTCGATTTCGCTTTCGACGACGATCAACATGACGCGCCGCAACGCACACGGGCGCTGGTCGTGATCCATGATGGGAGCATCGTAGCGGAACGCTACGCCCCCGGCTTCGACAAGGATTCGCGGCATATCTCGTGGTCCATGGGCAAAGGCGTCACCTCGGCGCTCATCGGCGTGCTCGCGCAACGCGGCGTAATCGACGTGGAAGCGCCGGCGCCCATCCCTGCGTGGCATGCGGATCCCGACGATCCACGCTCGGCAATCACGGTAAAGCATCTCTTACAGATGACGGGCGGCCTCGAATTCGGGCGCGGCAGCGAGGAAGCGGGAACAGCGTTCACCGCTGAGGATGACCATACCGCCGTCTACTCGAGCGCGGTGAATGTCTTCGATTTTTCCATTAATCGTCCGCTCGAGCACGAGCCGGGCGCCGTATGGCGCTATTTGAATTGCGATCCACTCTGTCTCGGCTGGATCATTAGGGACAAAGCGCGGGAACTCGGCGAATCGTATCTGGCCTTTCCACAAAGGGCGCTCTTCGACAAGATCGGATCGCGGCGCACCGTGCTCGAATGCGACCCTTGGGGCAATTTCATCATGACCGGATACAACTATGCTACGGCCCGGGACTGGGCGCGCTTTGGCATGCTGCACATCAATGACGGCGTGTTCGAGGGCGAGCGCATCTTGCCGGAAGGTTGGACCGACTTTGTGAGCACGCCCGCCGACGCGTCCGAGGCGCGGAACTACGGCGCGCAGTTCTGGCTGAACGCGGGCGGCCAGTACGACGAGGCGCCCCGCGATATGTTTTGGGCTGCGGGACAGTATGGGCAAAGCTGTTTCATGATCCCCTCACGCAATACGGTCGTTGTGCGTCTTGGCCATAGCGTTGAAGGCGGATACGGCGGCT
>PUMX01000156.1 GCA_003552485.1 Candidatus Hydrogenedentota bacterium | reverse complement strand
GCGCCGGCGCCACGGATGAAATCGCGCCGGGTGGCGCCTGGTTTGCCCGAACCGCTACCAGCATTTGTCATCGTTACCACCCCCTGTGATGGTGAATTAGGGTAAGTTCCCACGCCGCCACCCCGCCGCTGAGATGGCGTTGACCACGGCTGTGCTGGCATAGTACCACTCATGCCTGTGTTTTCTGTAGTCGGTTACAAACCGAGACAAGAGGACAAACCACCCGCCGGGGATCGGTCCCGGCGGCGCATTCGGAACAGATGAAAATTGGAGTAAGATAAGGAGCGGCGATTATGACTTGGAGATTCTGTTTGTTCGGCCTACTGCTTGCGCTGTTGACGGCGTTCAGCGTTCCCACGGCCACGGCGGACACGCCCGAACCAACGCTAGAGGCGGGCGCAGCGAAGGTGGACATTGTCCCGCCTTTCCCCACTCGTATGGGCGGTTATTCGGCGAGAGACGAAGAGTTTACGGGCGTCTCATTTCCCATCTATGCACGCGCTTTGGTGGTGCGCAACGAGGACACGGAACTTGCTGTCATCGGATCCGATATTATCGGTGTAAGCCAAAGTTTGGTCGAGGATGCCCGAGCTTCTATCGAGGAAGCCACGGGCATTCCCGGAGACCACGTGCTCATATCCGCCACACACAGCCACAGCGGCCCGTCCGGCTGGCAGGAACGCTCACATTATGGCGAAGAGCAAAACGAACCCCTATTCGATTTCCTCGTTGAGCGCTTCACCGAAAGCATCGTCGAGGCGCAGGAGAACTTGCGTCCCGCCGTGCTCGCGTTTAACAAGGGGCATCTCGATGATATTACGCGCAACCGTCAGGGCAACAACACCGTCATCGATCCTGACGTGAGTGTGTTGAAGGTTCAGGAACCCGAGACGCGCGAAGTGATTGCGACCTTGATCAATTTCACGGGACACCCCGTCATTCTAGGCAGTAGCAACACCCTCATCTCTGGCGAGTACCCGGGATATGCGTCGAAAGTCGTTGAGGAAGCCATGGGCGGAGTGGCGTTGTTTACGCAGGGCGCCTGCGGCGACGTCACCATGCGGCGCAGCGGAGATCCGCATAAAGAGGTCGAACGGCTCGGACGCGTAGTCGCTGGCGTCGCGATCAAGGCGGCCGAAACCGCTGAACCCGTCGAAGACGCCGCGTTGTTTTCTTGCTTCGAGCAGGTGGAGGTACCGCTGCGGGATATCCAAGAACTCGATGATGCGGAACGGCTCGTCGAGGAGGCCCAAGCCCGGGTCGAGGAAGCCGAGGCGGAAAACATGCCCGCGGCGCATGTCGAACATATCGAGGACCTGGCGAGCAAAGCGCAGAACACCCGCAATGTTGCGTATCTGGAAGAGCAACTTCCGGGACTGCTTGACGCGGCCGCGCAATCCTCCGTCCACGTCATGCAGATCGGGCCATTGGTCATGGCGGGTATGCCCGGCGAGGTATTCGTCGAGTACGCCCTGGAAATGAAGCAGCGCGTCGAGGCTTCGCTCGGGCGGCCCTTCATTCTTGTGGGCTTCGCTAACGACTACACCGGATACATCGTCACACCGCGGGCGGCCCATACCGGCGGCTATGAGGCCGGAATATCTCGCGTCAGCCACGAAGCCGGGCGCATACTTTTGGAAAAGGCCATGAACCTGGCCAATATGCACGCCGACCCGGCGGAATGAAGGCTTATCCCCTCGTGCAGCCTACCGGGCCTCGCCACGCCTGCGGGTCCCGGTAGGCGTGCTGTGTTATCAATGCCTGGCGCGGATCAGGGAATCGGCGCCTTACGATCATCCCTATGCTAGGCGCTCGTATCCGGGCGATGGAAGCTGCATAACCACCCGTCCCAAGGGCTGGCTACGGCCATCGGCCGAGTTAACGCATCCGAACCCGTGGCCAGCCAACCGAACTATTTCTTGATCCGTGGCGGCCCTGTGCTTATAGTTTGAGGGTGTAAGTCCACTCTGTTACACGAACCGGGGGCAACAACGACACATCCCGCTGCGTTGCGGGATATTCATGAAGGAGAGGTAATTCTATGCGCACTGCACTGTCCGCAATTGCCGTATGCTGCATCGCCGCATTGGTGGCGGGATGCGAGGTACAGGAACCACTGGATTACGCATGGGAACCAGACAGGCCCATCGAAATCATCGTGCCGTGGGCCGCGGGCGGCGCCACAGACCAGGTTATCCGGCTGGCCGCTTCAGAGATCGAGCAAGCGCTTCGCACCAGCGTCGTCGTCGTAAATACACCGGGCGGCACCGGTTCTATCGGCACGGCCGAAGCTTTGGAAGCAGACCCCGACGGCTACACGTGGACCTCAGGTTCGGCGTCAGCCTTGGGGTACTATCCGGTGCTCGATATGTTGGATACCAGTCTGGACGACTGGCATCTGTTTCTGGCCGTGGCCAATGTACCCTTAATCAGCGTTCACCCCGATTCGGAGTACGAAGATTTCGGTTGTTTTCTCGAAGATCTCGCGGCGCGTCCGGGCCAAGTGAGCGTGGCCACGGCGGGCACTGCTTCGACAGGCCACAAGGTTATCGAGCTTATCTGTCAAGCCACCGACAATGAATACAACCATATCAGCTACGATGGGGGCAATCCCGCCGTGACTTCGGTAGTCGCAGGCGAGAGCTCGGTCACCCCGCAGTTGGCTTCCGAACAAGCCGATATGATTCGTGGCGGCCGGTTGCGTCCTTTGGCGGCTTTTTCACACGAACCGCTGGAAATTGAGGGGCACGGAGAGATTCCGCCAATTACTGAGTGGCTTCCGGATGTGCATATCGCAACAGACTACTTCGGCATTTGGACGCAACGCGAAGTGCCGGACGAAGTCATCGAAACCATGCAAGAAGTGTGGGACGAGTACATCGTGGGCTCCGATGTCTTGCATAATTACGCGCTCGAACGCGGCGCGGTGGTGACGCCCTACTATGGCGAAGAAGCACACGAACGGGCCTGGGAAAGCGTGAAGACCGATGCGTGGATCCTGTACGACATCGGCTACGCGGAAATCTCGCCCGAGGAATTTGGCATACCGCGGCCTGAATAGAAAGCCCGTTACCAATGAGTCAAGAGCAAGAATCTACAAGCGTGGAGTCTGTATCCGGGCGGCTACGCCCCCAAGTCGATCTCTTTGTGGGGCTAGCCCTCGTTATTCTGGGCGTTTTCGTGGTCTTTGAGTCGTGGCGGATGCCTGGCGTCGAGCATCCGCGGGTGCGAGCCTTTTACGAAGGCCCGGGATTCGTGCCTGGTCTGCTGGGGGCAACGTTTATTCTGTTTGGAGGCATCATTCTGGTGCGCTCCATACGCGAAGGCGGCTTGCACCTCGGTGGCTCGGGAGAACGGATCATAGCCATGTTCAGCCGGCCCGAGCCTCGCCGGCTGGGCATCCTTTTGCTGCTTTCGTTGGGTTACGCCTGGGGGCTTATAGGACGAGTGTCATTTCCCATGGCTACGTTCCCGTTCGTGCTCGCGTTTATCCTCGTCTACGATTGGGAAAACACGGCCGAACGCGCCCAGCAAGACCGCTGGGTCGCAACCTTGGCAAGGCGGCTTTTGGGTATCCAGATGAGTTGGTCCCTCCGCAAGGAGCGAGTTCTTCTTGTTGTAACCGCAACCGTACAGGCGGCGCTTACCGCTTGGGTAGTCACCTACGTTTTCGAGAACATCTTTCTTCGCCGGTTGCCATAAACGCCGGCTGCGTCAGCACGGATTCTGAGCCAGTAGTTCGTCCCGCTGTATCACACCGTCTATAGTCTCTGCTTCGCTGGCGTACCGGCAAGACGGCGTGAGGGGGGATTGAGTATGCCACAAGGGGTAATTACAGCATATGCTTGAAGGATTGCGCCAACTCTTTGAGGGGGTCATCACCATCTCAACGGATGGTTGGAACCTGTTTCACATTGCGTGGGCTACGCTGTTAGGCATCTGCGTGGGAATGTTGCCCGGCCTTACGGCCACCCTCGGCCTCACGCTGATGGCGACGCTCACGTTCCACATGCAGCCGGGCCAAGCCATCATGATCCTCATCGGGATGTATGTAGGAGCGATATTTGGCGGCAGCCGAAGCGCCATTCTGCTGAACATACCCGGCACCCCCGCTAACGCGGCCGTAGCGCTGGACGGGTTTCCGTTGGCGCGCGCCGGCAACGTCGGCCGGGCCATGGGCATCGCGACGGCAGGCGCGGTTTTTGGCACGCTCATTGGTATGTTGTGCCTCGCCTTCTTCGCGCCTGTGTTAGCCGACCAAGCCCTTCGATTCCAATCCTTTGAATTCTTCTGGCTCGCCGTGCTCGGGGTGGTTGTGTCCGGCCGGTTGACCGCCAACGAGGATCCCCTCAAGGGCTGGATCGCCGGCTTCATTGGTCTGCTGGTGGCAATGGTGGGACAAGACGTGCTTCAAGCATACCCCCGCTTCGCCTACGGATATACACCCATGCGCGGCGGATTCGACCTATTGCCGGTGCTCGTGGGCGTGTTTGGGTTTTCCGAATTGCTTTCGGTTATGAAAGCCCCCCGTTACGCCTCGGCGGCAACCACCAAGGACCGGGTCATCCCCAAGATCCGCGAAGTGCTCAGCTACTGGAAGAACATCATTGGATCGGGCATCGCCGGCACCTTCATGGGGATTATCCCCGGTGTTGGCGAGGACATGGGAGCATGGGTCTCGTACGCCTACGGCCGCGCCATCAGCAAGGAGCGGTGGAAATTTGGGAAGGGCTCATGGGAAGGCCTGATCAGCTCGCAAACCGGCTGCAGCGCAGCCGTGCCCGGCGCCACCATTCCCGTACTCACACTAGCGATTCCCGGATCCGCCCCAGCCGCGGTGTTGTTGGCCGCGTTGTTTGTTCATGGCGTGCGCCCCGGGCCCCTCATCATGACCACGTCTCCCGGCTTCGTTTATGAGGTCGTGGCGATGGTGCTCCTGGCGAGTCTGGCCATTCTGGTTTTCGGGCTGCTGCTGACCCGTCCCCTGCTCAAGGTTCTTGAGGTTCCCCGGAACCGGCTCATGCCCATCATCTTCGTTCTGTGCGTCGTGGGCGCCTTCGCGGTTAACAGCCGCGTGTTCGACATTTGGGTCATGTTGGGCTTTGGCATTCTCGGCTATTTCATGCGCGAACTCCGCTTTCCCATGGCGCCCTTGATTCTGGGCGTCGTTCTCGGACCTATTCTAGATGAGAATCTTCGGCGCGGGCTCCAGCTCACCGATGGCGGAATTGCCCCGTTTTTCAACCGCCCCATCTGCATGGGGTTGTGGATTGTAATCCTCATCACCTTCTTGCTCGGAACGGCCTGGTTCCCCCGCCTGCTCAGTCGCACGGTGGACCAAGTTTCCAGGCTGGGGAGCAGGAACACTGGGTAGCAAGGTAGGTCTGTAGCCGCGTGCGAGCGCAAAACCGGCCAAAGCCAAGGAAGAAAGGCTCCGGCTTATGAGCAGCTCGTCGCTTCACGAGCGCCTGCGCGCGCATGCGGCTACAATTCCGCTCCTAGACACGCACGAACACATCCCCCCTGAAAAGCGCGATCTCGAGCGAACGTGGAACTTCTTCACGTTCTTCGAGCATTACACGTGCTCGGATCTGGTGTCCGCCGGCATGTCCCGCGAAGCGCTGGAGCTAATGCGGGATCAGAGCAACGGGTTGAGCCTCGAAGACCGCTGGAAGCTCATGGCGCCATACTGGCCCTACACGAAAACGACGGGCTACGGCCGCGCCATGTGCGATTACATGCGGGACTTATTTGATGTCGAAGATATCAACGAAGACACCTATCTGACGCTTTGCGAGCGCATCGCGGAGGCGCGCAAACCGGGCTGGTATCATCACGTGCTTAAGGAGCGGGCCAACATCGAATTGGCCATTGTGATCACCTGGCCGGGCGAGCCCGTGGACGTTGACAAGGAACTGTTCCGCGCGGCGCCGGTACTGGACCACTACGCCACGCCCTGCACGCGCGCGGACCTGGAAGCCCTTGAACAAGAAGCGAATTGCAGCATCCAAACGTTGGATCAGCTCATGGCGGCGCAGGAGTCGCGGCTGGATGCATTCGCGGCCCAAGGCATCGCCGCCGTAAAGATCTTCATGGCCTATCACCGAACGCTGGATTTCGCCAAGACCAGCAAGCAGCAAGCGGCGCGCGTCTTTGACCGCCTTTGGTTGTCTCAGGCGAGCCAGCTCTCGTTTGACGATGTAAAACCTCTGCAAGACTTCATGACGCGCCGCATCATTGGTTTGGCGGCGGACCGCGGCCTGCCTATCGAGGTGCATACCGGCATGCAGGAAGGCAATGGCAACTATTTGCGCAATAGCGATCCGCTGCTATTGTCCAATATCTTCCTCGATTTCGGCGACGCCCGCTTCGACGTGTTTCACGCCGGGTATCCTTGGACCGGTCAAATGACCGTCCTTGCGAAAAACTTTCAAAACGTTTACGCAAACCTGTGTTGGATCCCCGCGATTTCACCCACCCTTTTCAAACAAACGCTGCATCATTGGATCGAGACTATTCCGGCCAACAAGATATTCGCTATCGGCGGCGACTCGAACTACGTTGAAGGCGCATACGGTCACTGCACTCTGGCCCGGGATTTGGCGGCGGACGTGTTAGCCGAGAAGGTCGAGCAAGGATATCTC